>JAYTTA010000150.1:0-2202 GCA_043745345.1 Acetobacteraceae bacterium
CGCAGCTTGTCGGCGAGTGTCTTGGAACCTGGATACAACGGTGCGAACCGGGCGTCACCGGCAGCGAGTTTGGCTTGTACGGCATAGGCAAGATCCGCGGCGCCGGTGGCGCCGTCCAACCAGTGGCTGCAGAGGATCGCTTCGGTGCCGAGCGCCGCCATGGCTTCCTGTATCACTGCGAATTCGGCCGCGGTGTCGGAACCGAACCGGTTCAGCGCGACGATCACCGGCACGCCGAATTTACCGATATTTTCGACATGGCGCACGAGGTTGGCCACGCCGCGGGCCACCGCTCCGGTATTTTCGGCATTGAGGTCAGGTTTGGCGATGCCGCCATGCATCTTCAGCGCGCGGACGGTGGCGACGATCACCGCGCAGTCGGGCGACAGGCCGGCGCTGCGGCATTTGATGTCGAAGAACTTTTCCGCACCCAGATCGGCGCCGAAGCCCGCCTCGGTCACCACGATGTCGGCCAGGCTCAGCCCAAGCCGGGTTGCGATCACCGAGTTGCAGCCATGCGCGATATTGGCGAACGGGCCGCCATGGACCAGCGCCGGAGAACCCTCGATCGTCTGCACCAGGTTGGGCGCCAGCGCATCGCGCAGCAGCACCGCCATCGCGCCATCGGCCTTGAGGTCGCGCGCCGTTACCGGCGTGCCGTCGCGGGTCGTGGCCACGATGATGCGGCCAAGCCGGGCCTGAAGGTCCTCAAGGTCGGTCGCCAGGCAGAACACCGCCATCACCTCGGACGCCACGATGATGTCGAACCCGTCCTGGCGCGGAAATCCGTTGGCGACACCGCCCAGGCCCACCGTCATGTCGCGCAACGCCCGGTCGTTGATGTCGAGGGCACGGCGGAAGCTGATGCGGCGGCTGTCGATGCCGAGCGCATTGCCCCAGTACAGGTGGTTGTCGATCATCGCCGCAAGCAGGTTGTTGGCCGCGGTGATGGCATGGAAATCGCCGGTGAAGTGGAGATTGATCTCGTCCATCGGCACCACCTGGGAGCGTCCGCCACCGGTCGCACCTCCCTTCTGGCCGAAGCTGGGACCAAGCGAGGGCTCGCGCAGGCAGATCATGGTGCGCACGCCGGCCCGGTTGAGCGCGTCGCCCAAGCCGATCGTGGTGGTGGTCTTGCCCTCGCCAGCCGCGGTCGGGCTGATGCCGGTGACCAGCACCAGTTTTCCGGTTGGCGGCGGCAGGTTGCGGATGAAGCCTCTTTCCACTTTGGCCTTGAACCGGCCGTAGGGCTCAAGCGCCTCGGGCGGTATGCCGATCCTGGCGGCGATCTCGGCGATCGGGCGCAGCGTCGCCGCGCGCGCAATGTGAAGGTCCGATTCCGACATTGTCAGGCGGCCTGGCGGTTGCCGACGCCGATATCAGCAAGGGCAAGCGCCATCATCTCGACCGCCTCGGCCATATCGGCCGGCGAGATGTCGCCGATGCAGCCGACGCGGAAACTCGGGTTTTCTGTGTTGTAGAAGTTGCTGATCAGAAAGCCGCGGCGCTTCAGCGCGTCGACGAAGGCAAGCAGGTTCCAGGCCGGATCGGCGGGCGCGTGGATGTTGACGACGATCGGGCCCTGATGCTCGGGCGCCAGCATTGGCACCAGGCCGAGCCTGATCATGCCGTCATAGAACACCCGCATGTTGGCGGTGTAGCGCGCCAGCCTGGCGGGCTGGCCGCCCTCAGCATCGAACCGGTCCAGCGCCACGGAGAATGCGGCAATGACCTGCATCGGCGGGGTGAACCGGAAGGTCCCAGGCAGGTTCTTCAGCCCGTGCTGGTAGATGTCGGTCAGGTCGAACGACCACGATCCGGCGTGGCCGGCGCAGGCCTCCAGCCGCGCAACCGGCGACATTACGAAGGCGATGCCGGGCACGCCCTCGATGCACTTGTTGGAGCTGAAGACGATCGCATCGATCTCCGGCCGGTCGGCCAGGCCGAGCGGCAGCGCGCCAAAAGCTGAAACAGAATCGATGATGGTGCGGCGGCCGAGCGCGCGCACCACGGCGCCGATCGCCGTCGGATCGTGGATCACGCCGCTGCCGGTTTCAGAATGGATGATGCCGACATGGCTGATCCCCGGATTTTCCGTGAGCGCCGCCGCGATCGCCGGCGGGCTAACCGGGCGGTCGGGCGGCACCGGCAGTATCGTCACCGGCCGTCCAGCCTCGTTCGCCAGCCGGATCATGCGCCCGG
>JAYTTA010000151.1:0-2199 GCA_043745345.1 Acetobacteraceae bacterium
GGCGTCGCGCAGGATGCGACCCTGGCTGACCAGCCACAGCGTCGATCCGGTCGCGGTGCAGGCGCGGTATTCGAGCAGGTAGCTTTCGCCAACGGCCACCGCGCGGGCGAACTTCTCCTGAACGCGTTCGACGTCGTCGGGATGGATGAACTTCAAAAGCTCCGGCCGGTCGATTTCCACCGGTTCGCTGGCCAAGCCGAGCATGTCGGCGACGCCGACGCCGAACCGCGCCCGGTCGGTCAGGAAATCGAGCTCGAAGGTGCCGAGGCTGCCGGCTTCAAGGGCAACCCGGTAGCGTTCCTCGCTTTCGCGCAGATGGGCGTAGACACGCTTGCGTTCGGTGACGTCGAAGACGGCAACCACCGCGGCCACGATCTTTCCATCGCTGCCCGGTTTTTCACAACTGCCGGTGTGATT
The DNA here is from genome assembly GCA_043745345.1 of Acetobacteraceae bacterium. Lineage (GTDB taxonomy): Bacteria > Pseudomonadota > Alphaproteobacteria > Acetobacterales > Acetobacteraceae > PALSA-911. The sequence goes on from JAYTTA010000151.1 coordinate 418, forward strand.
GTGGTCGCGCACCGGCGCGGCATAAATTTCGAGATCAATAAGCTGGCCGTCGCCGCGGCGGAACCGCATCGGCTCCGCCTCGATCGTTTCCCCCGACCATAGCGCGCGGCGGCTGGGAAACTGCTCCGGCTTGTAAGGTGTGCCATCGGCATGGAGCGCCGATGCACAGATCCGGGCACGATCTGTGACCAGGTTCCGAGCCGGATACCCCAACACCTGATCCACCTTGTTACTTGACAGCGAGAAGCGTCCGTCCGGAGGCTCGATCACGAACACCGCGGCGGGAATCTGCTTTAGCACGGCATGCAGCAGCTGTTCGTGGCGGCGCGACGCGGCCTGGGCCGCGTGCACTTCGGTAAAGTCGTGCCAGCACATAACGGCGCCGGTGATGCGGCCGTCGGCGTTGCGGATCGGGCCGGCATTGCACAGCACCGGCAGCCTGGTGCCGTCCGGCCGGCCGAACAGGACTGTCTTGTCGGTCGTTACCTCGCCGTCGCGGATGGCGCGGGCCAACGGGCGGTCCTCGGGCGGGATGATCTCCAGCGTCGTGGCATCATAGACCTGCCACGTGTCGGTGTTGTCCAGCGCGTCGGCGCCGGTCAGATCGCCGACGGCACGCCTGGCAAGTGCCTCGCCGTGGGCGCTGACCCGCTCGACATGAACGCCGGGGCCGCGGGCGATCGTGATGCCCTCCGGGATATGCGCCATCAGCGCGTCGAGCGTGGTGCCGGCGGCGTCCGCCGATTGCCGGGCATGGACATGGGCGGTCACGTCGTGGGCGGTGAGAAGAACATCGGCATCCGCGGCCCCCATGCCGTCGAGAGCGACGAAGCTGAAGTCCCACCAGGTGGTGGCATCCGATCCGAGTACTGCCGGGCGGTGAACCGGCAACGGATTTCTGCGCGCGTCGCGGAGTGCTGCGAGGTCACAATCGGGCAGTACGTCGCGCAACAACTCTCCGGTCAGCGTCCCGGCGTGCGGCCCGACCAGCCGGTTGAACGCTGGGTTAGCATAAGCGATGGCATTGTCGCTGCCGCGGATCAAGGCGGTGGCGACCGACGATGCGTCGGTGATCTGGCGGTAGAGTCCCGGTTCGAGGAAAAGTTCCGGCAGGCCAAGCATCGCTATCCCTTCTCATAGGCAGCCTATTCTAGGCAGGGCGGCAGAATCACGCTGTAACGGCTTCGCGAGCCAACACCGGCTGAAGCGCGGAGAGGATCTCGTAGGAACGCCGCCGGGCAGCGTGGTCATGGATGGCGGAAGCGACCATCAGCTCGTCGGCGCCGGTGCGGTCGATGAACCTTGAAAGCTCTTGGCCTACCGTGTCAGAGGAGCCTGTGAACGAGCAGGCCAGCATGTTCGAAGCCTGCGCGCGCTCGTCGGCCGACCAGTAGGCGTCGATGTTGTCGATCGGCGGCAGCAGCTTTCCACGGGTGCCGCGAAACAGGTTGGTGAAACTCTGCTGGAGCGAGGTGAACAGGCGCTTTGCCTGTGCGTCGGTGTTGGCGGCGATGACGTTGACGCCGACCATGGCGTGCGGGCGTTCGAGCTGGTGTGACGGCTTGAAGTGGCTGCGGTAGGTGGCGAGTGCGGCCATCAGCGCGTCGGGCGCGAAATGCGAGGCGAAGGCGAACGGCAATCCGAGCATACCGGCAAGCTGGGCGCCGAACAGACTTGATCCCAAAATCCATATCGGCACGTTGGTGCCGCCGCCGGGCACCGCCTGCACCGCCTGGCCGGGCTTGACCGGGCCCAGCAGCGATTGCAGCTCCAGCACGTCCT
>JAYTTA010000152.1:0-2198 GCA_043745345.1 Acetobacteraceae bacterium
GGGGCGCGTTACTACCAGTCGCTGCGTCTGCTGGACCGGGTGAAATCTGTCGATCCATCGATCTTCACCAAGTCCGGCCTGATGGTCGGGCTTGGCGAGGAACCCACCGAAATCCACCAGGTGATGGACGATCTTCGCATCGCCGACGTCGATTTTCTGACCATCGGCCAGTACTTGCAGCCGACGGTGAAGCACGCCGCCGTTGCCGCCTTCGTCACGCCGGACGCATTCGCCACCTACGCCGCCACCGCGCGCGCGAAAGGCTTTCTGCTCGTGTCTGCGACGCCGCTGACGCGCAGTTCCTACCACGCCGATGCCGACTTCGCGGCACTTCAGGCAGCGCGCGAGGCAAGGCTTTAGCATGACTACCCACGCCGAACGGCGGGTGCTGCCGTACACTGACGAGCAGCTTTTCGACCTCGTCGCCGACGTCGCCAAGTATCCGCAGTTCCTGCCCTGGTGCGCCGCGGCCCGCATCCGCTCGCGTGAGGGCAACGTTTTGCATGCCGACCTGACCATCGGCTTCGGTCCGTTCCGCGAGAGTTTTCGCAGCCAGGTCACGCTGGACCGCCCGCACAAGGTCAGCGTGGCCTATGAGCGCGGTCCGTTCAAATACCTCAACAACTCTTGGACCTTCGCGCCGGACCCGAAAGGCTGCGAGGTCAAATTCTATGTCGATTTCGAGTTTCGCAGCCGTCTCCTGCGCGCCGCCATCGGCGTGGTGTTCGGCGAGGCGGTGCGCCGTATGGTAAATGCGTTCGAAACCCGCGCCCGCACGATCTACGGGCCGCCCAAGGTGGCCGTCTCCAAGGTTGGCGTCTAGCGCGATGTTCGTTCCACCCCGCCCGAACGCTTCCGACCCGCCGGTTCGCGTCAACCTCTATTCCGACACCCAGACCCGCCCGAGCCCGGCGATGAAGCAGGCAATGATGGCGGCCGAGGTCGGTGACGAGCAACACGGCGACGATCCCTCGGTGCACGCGCTATGCGACCGCATGGCGGCGCTGCTCGGCAAACCGGCGGCGATGTTCCTGCCAACCGGCACGATGTGCAACCAGATCGCCATCCTGACCCATTGCCGCCACGGCGACGAGGTTCTGGCGCACCACACCGCGCACATCATCACCAGCGAGGCCGGTGCGGCGAGCGCGCTGGCTGGTGTCATGGTCACCGGCCTCGACGGTCCCCGAGGCCAGTTCGATGCCGACACGCTGCAGGCCGCCCTCCGTGCCAGATCCCGCCATTCACCCTCCCAAACCCTGCTCGAAGTGGAACAAACCACCAACTTCGGCGGCGGTGCGGTGTGGCCGCTGGAAAAACTGAACGCGGTGCTGGACATGGCGCACGCCAACGGAATGAAGACTCACATGGACGGCGCCCGGCTGATGAACGCCGTGGTCGCCGTCGGCGTCCCGGCGCACGAGATGGCGGCCGGCTGCGACAGCGTCTGGCTCGATTTCACCAAGGGCCTCGGCGCGCCGCTCGGCGCCGTACTGGCTGGCTCCGAGGAATTCATCGAGGCCGCCTGGCGCTGGAAGCAGCGTCTGGGTGGTGCCATGCGCCAGGCCGGCCTTTGTGCCGCCGCCTGCAGCCACGCGCTCGACCACAACGTTCTTCGGCTGGCCGATGACCACGCCAACGCCCGCGCCCTGGCCCGCGGCCTAGCCCAGCTTGAGGGCATCCTCGTTGAGGAGCCTGAGACGAACCTCGTCTTCTTTGATACCGCTGGCACCGGTCTTCCTGCACAACATTTGGCTGAACACGCCCGCGCGCGCGGCCTGATGTTCTCGGTCATGGGCGAGTACCGCGCTCGCGCCTGCACCCACCTCGACGTCGATGCGCGCGGCATCGACACGGCGATCCGCATCCTGCGCGACGTCCTGGCTCATAGGCAGGAGCCTGAACGGGAGAAAAGATGAGTTGGCTGACGGATCTCCAACCCGGTAACTCCGAGGCACACGGCGCGGTCGATCTGATCGTTGAACCCGGCGTCAAAGATCTCGGCAGCTTCCGCATACGCCGCGCCCTGCCCAGCGAAAAACGCCGGATGGTCGGGCCGTTCATCTTTCTCGATCACATAGGCCCGGCGGTGTTCGAACCCGGCCAGGGCATGGATGTGCGCCCGCATCCTCACATCGGCCTCGCCACCTTGACCTATCTGGTCGAAGGCGGCATCCGCCACCGTGACACGTTAGGTA
>JAYTTA010000153.1:0-2187 GCA_043745345.1 Acetobacteraceae bacterium
CCGTGCCCGAGATGCAAAGGAACGGCGGCGGCTCGATCGTCAACCTGTCCTCGATCTCCGGCGTCGTCGGCCAGAATCGCATCCATATCGGCTACAACGCCTCCAAGGGCGCCGTCCGCACGCTGACCAAATCCGTCGCCGTCCAGTACGGCCGCGACAACATAAGATGCAACAGCATCCATCCCGGCCTGATGCCGGCGATGCGCACCTCCGGCGCCACCGCCGACCCGGCGTTCCGTGGCAAGATGCTGGAATCCGTGCCGCTCGGCCGCTCCGGCGAGGCCGACGAGGTCGCCAACGCGGTGCTGTTCCTGGCGTCCGACGAAGCATCCTACATCACCGGCGCGGAGCTTTATGTCGATGGCGGATATCTGGCGACGTAGGCCAGGGTTAAGGGTTCGGGCTTTTGAAACCCTACTCGGTCAGCGCCCTCACGATGCGGTTCGGCGCGTCGCCGAAAAACCGGTAGGCCGCTTCCTTCGATCCGCCGAAAGCGATGCCGGAGTAGGTCTTCATCCTCAGCCCGAACGGACGGTCTGACAGAAACTCGTTGTCCATGCTGGGGTTTTCCCAACCCATGGACCTGAACATCTTGGTGACCACCCGATCATAGCGGGCCTGCGCGATGTCATAGAGCATGCAGAACCTTGTTGCGTCGATCTGTCTGTCCGCGGCCGCATAGCATCGCCGCACGTCGCCGCTCACGCCCAGCATTCCCTCATTCTCCTTCACCCGCTTGAACCGCGCGGTCACCTGGGACGTGACCTTCGGATCGACCCTGCCGGCGTTCTTCGCCTGGCTGACGGAAACAGTCATCGCCAGAATCCCGGCCAGGGAAACCGCTGCAAATCTCCGAAGTTTCATGCTGTGCCTGATAGCAGTCACGGTGTCGCGCACCGGCCAATTGAAAAAAACGGCTCCGGGTCGACGGCCGTCCCACCTACCAGAATGCCGAAGAACAGATGCGTGCCATAGGTCACCCCGGTGCGCCCGACCACGCCGATCTTCTCGCCAGCGCTCACCGTCCGCTTACCCTCGGCGAACGCCGGCGCCACCAACCCGACATGAGAGTACAGTGAAACAAAACCATCCGCGCCGCCATGCCGGATCAGTATCTCCAACCCGCCCGGCCCGCGCTTGTGGATGGCGAGAACCCGCCCATCCGCCACCGCGCGGATAACCCCGCCCGCCGGCGCCAGCAGATCAATGCCGTTATGGAACCCGACCGCGTTCGGCCCTATTCGGCGCCGCATCCCGAACGGGGAGGTGACGCAGGTCGGCGACACCGGCGCCAGCAGCGAGCCGGGCGCCGGGGCCGGGGCCGCCACGACCAGCAGCAGCGCCAGCAGGCTTGCAGCCGGCACGTTACGCCTTGGCGACCGGCCCACCCGCGGCGACCCAGGCCGGAAAGCCGCCGGCAACGTGGGCCACACGCGGAAACCCCATATCCTGCAACGTCTTCGCGGCCAGGGCTGAACGCCCGCCGGTGGCGCAGAACAGCACCAGCCGCTTGCCGCTGGAAAATACCGGCAGATGGCGCTCACCGGCGGGATCGGCCAGGAACTCCAGCATCCCACGCGGTGCCGCAATCGCGCCCGCGATGGTGCCGGCCTTCTGGCACTCGGCGGGGTCGCGGACATCGACGAAAACCACGTCGGGATCGCCCGCCAGCCGCACCGCCGCATCGGCCAACAAGGTCTCGACGGCGGCATTCGCCTCGGCCACCATCGCCTTCGAACCACGGATCGTCATTGCGAAATCCTCCCACCCGGTTGCGTCCTATTAAAATGCCTTGACCGCCGGCCGGTGTCACGCGCGCCATGGGTCCCGCACAGAAAGGAAGCTCCGCCATGATGGGGGACGGCAACGCCATAATGGGCAACGGCATGATGTGGGGCATGGGCATCGTGTCGCTGCTGTTTCTCGTACTCCTCCTCCTTGCGATCGTCGCATTGGCCAAATACGTCTTCGGCCCCCGCGGCTGAAGCGCCGGCCGGCGCCCGGATTGCGCCGCCCGGCCACCTCATTAAACTCCCTTGGATGGGACCTTTATCCGGACTGAAGATCGTTGAATTCGCCGGCATCGGGCCGGGCCCGATGTGCGCCATGCTGCTGGCTGACATGGGCGCCGACGTGCTCCGCATCGACCGCGCCGAGCCCGCCGACGTCGGCTCCCGCCGACCGGCA
>JAYTTA010000154.1:0-7999 GCA_043745345.1 Acetobacteraceae bacterium
ATCGCTGCGGCGCCGCCGACCACGATGGCCTCGATGGCGGTCGACCTGACCCGCGGCAACCGGATCGAGTTGCCTTGGCTCGCTGGCCGCGTGGTCGAACTCGGCCGCGCCCGCGGCGTGCCGACGCCGGTCGCGGCAACGGTGCTCGCCGCGCTGAAACCCTATGTCGCCGGCCCGCCCGCCTGATGCCATTCCCAACGAATATCATGCAAGTCGCTCTGACCCTTTCCGACCTCAACGGTGCCACCGCCGCTTTGCGCGCCGCGTTCGGTCACGTCGCCATGGTGCCGACCATGGGCGCACTTCATGACGGGCATCGGGCGCTGGTCGAGGCCGCCGTCGCCACCGGCGCCGGGGTAATCGCCTCGATCTTCGTCAACCCGACCCAGTTCGCCGCGACGGAGGACCTTTCCCGTTACCCGCGCGACGAACTCGGCGACCTCGCTTCGTTGCGTGGCGCCGGGTGCCACCTGGCGTGGCTGCCGGAGGTGGGGACGATGTACCCGCCGGGCGACGCCACCACCATCGAGGTCGCCGGCCCGGCGCGGCGGTGGGAGGGCGACGTCCGCCCTGGCCATTTCCGCGGGGTAGCAACGGTGTGTGCACGGCTTTTCGGCCACGCGCGGCCGGACGCCGCGTTCTTCGGTGAGAAGGACTGGCAGCAGCTCCAGGTGGTTCGCCGGATGTGCGCCGACCTGCCGCTGCCGACCGCGATCATCGGCGTGCCGACCGTGCGGGAAACCGACGGCCTCGCGATGTCGTCGCGCAACCGGTTCCTGTCGCCGGCCGAGCGCGCTTTGGCACCGCTTCTGCACGCGGCGCTAAGAACCGCCGCCGGCCTGAAACATGGCGAGGCGGTGGAACCCGTGCTGCGGCAGGCTCGCGCAATGCTCACTGAAGCCGGCTTCAGTGTCGAGTATCTCGATGTCGTGGACGGGCCGACGCTGGAGCCGTTGACGGCGGCCCAACCCGGGGCGCGGCTGATCGCGGCGGCACGGCTGGGCTCGGTGCGCCTGCTCGACAATCTGGGTCTTGATTGAGCCGAGAGCCAGGACCTGGCGACAATCTCGGAATTCGTCAATCGGGTTAGCGGTTCGTTTATCCCGGTGGGCCGTGATGGTGCCGCAACCATCGAATGCGTGGCCAATCATGCCGTCCCCAGCGCTCGCCGAACTGCCTGCCGACCTGCCCGAGCCCGACGACCGGGCATTGCCGACGGTCTGCGCGCTGGCCCACCGCGTCTTTACCATGACCGGCGAGCCCGTCTTCCGCAGGTCGGTGACCGACGGCGCGCCGGTCATGGCGGTGCTGCTGGGTGAGCGCGAGGCCTCGATCCCGCTGCGCTCGCTGCAGCTCGAATTCGCGATCGATGACGCCTCCGACGACGGCCGCATGCTGGGGTTGATTGCCGAGGCGCTCGACTACGTCACCTGCCTGCGGCTCGGCGACAGCCTGCCGCTGGAGGTCCTGACCGGGGAGGCGAGCTGGACGCCGGATGCCGGGCATCTCGGCATCGCCGCCGCCCGGCTGCACGCGCAGCTGGTCGCCTGGTTCGGCATGGACCCGAAGATGATGGTGCGCGATCCGGCGGGCGAGGGCGCAGACGCCGGGCAGCGCCAGCTGGTGCAGCAGGCGATGGACCGGGCCGCCCAGACGTTGGAGCTACCCTGCCGCCAGGATGTCGTCGCCCGGGTCGAGGCTCTGGCCGGCGAGCTCGCCTTCATCGAGGCGCTGCGCCACCGGCTGCTGCGCCGTATCCAGCGCATGGCGGCCAGGCTCGACCGGCTGACGCGGGCCAAAAGCTGCGACGCGGCGCACCTGGAGCAGCTCACCCAGGTCAACCGGCTGACCGGCATCGCGCTGCGCCAGATCGCCAAACGTTTCGACGAGCTGGAGGGACAGACCGGCGAGATCATGCCGGCGCTGCGCAACCTCGAAAGCCAGCGCGCCTTCATCCGGTCGAACCGCGACTGGCTCTACCGCAGCCAGCGCGCGTGGGAGCCGGTGCTGTCGGCATGGGACACCGCCGGCCCGGCCGGTAGCGACAGCTCGTCGGCGCTGCTCGCCCGCAGCTACCAGTTCCTGGCGCCGCGCTTCATGCCGGTCACTGAATGGATCTCACCGCAGCGGTTCGGACCCCGCCGCAAGGAGGCGCCGATCACCCAGATGGCGTGGTGATGAAGATCACCCGGATGACGTGGCGATGTTTAGTGCACGATCAAGCACAATCACCGAGTGCACCGCCTGGCGTCCGGACAGGTCACGAATCTGGTGCCGGCAGGAGGTTCCGTCGGCAACGATGATGTCGTCGGCTGCGGCTGCCTTGACCGCCGGTATCAGATCGCGCTCGGCCATGGCGCGCGAGGCGGCCTGGCTTTCGGCTTGGTAGCCGAACGCGCCGGCCATGCCGCAGCACGAGCTTTCAATCGGCCGTACCGCCAGCCCTGGAACCGTTCCCAGCACGCTCACCGCGGGCGCAAAGGCGGAAAATGCCTTCTGATGGCAGTGGCCGTGGATATGCGCGGTGCCGACGATCGGCCGCAGATTCAGGCTTGGCTTCTCGCGGGCCAGGAACTCCGACAGCAGCATCGCCCGGGAGGCCAGATCATCGGCGGCGGCGCCCGGCAGAAGCGAGCGGAACTCATCGCGAAAAGTCAGCACGCAGGAGGGCTCCAGTCCGATCACCGGCAGACCGCCGGCCAGCGCGCGCAGGGTGCGGGCGGCTTCCGCCCGGGCACGATCGACCAGGCCGGTGGCGAGGTAGGTGCGCCCGCAACACAGCGGCTGGCCGGCGGCGTTCGGCATGACCGCGCGAAAACCCGCCGCCGCCAGCACGCGCACGGCGGCACGAAGATTTTCGGGCTCGAAATATCGGTTGAAGGTGTCGGCGAACAGCAGCACGTCCTTCGGCGCGGTTGCCGTGGCTTCCGCATCGCGAAACCAGTCGCGCCGCCACGCTGGCAGCGATCGTTGCGCGGAGATGCCGATCCAGCGCTCGGACAGCGCCCGTAATGGCGCAAGGGAATTCCGCAGGTTGGCGATCGGCGCCAGGGCGGAGGCATGGGCGGCGTAGCGCGGCAGCCCGGCCACCAGCCGGTCGCGCAGCCGCACGCCGTGGCGCCCGGCGCGCGCCGCCAGGACCTCGATCTTCATCTTGGCCATGTCCACGCCGGTCGGGCATTCCCGCCTGCACGCCTTGCACGACACGCACAGCGCCATCGCGTCGGCAACCTCGTCCGACGCCATCGCATCGCCGCCAAGCTGGCCGGTGAGCGCCAACCGCAAGGTGTTGGCCCGCCCGCGCGTGACGTGCTGCTCGTCGCGGGTGGCGCGAAATGAGGGGCACATCACGCCAGCATCGAAGCTGCGGCAGGCGCCGTTGTTGTTGCACATCTCGACCGCGCCCAGCATCCCGCCGAGTGCCCCGGGATAGTCCGACCAGTCCAGCGCCGGCGTGAAATCCGCCGCCGCCTGGTAGTCCGGCGCATAGCGGAACAGGCTCCGGTCATCCATTTTCGGTGCCCGCACGATGCGGCCGGGGTTGAGCATGGCGGTCGGGTCGAACGCGTCCTTCACCGCCTCGAAGGCAGAAACAATACGCGTCCCAAACATCGTCTCATGGAACTCGCTGCGCACGATGCCGTCGCCATGCTCGCCGCTATGCGATCCCCGGTAGGCGCGCACAAGGGCAAAACATTCCTCCGCGATATCGCGCATCTTTCCGACGTCGGAAGGGTCTTTCATGTTCAGCACCGGGCGGACATGCAGGCAGCCGACCGAGGCGTGGGCATACCAGGTGCCACGGGCGCCGCAGCGCTCGAACACCTCGTTGAGCCGCTCGGTGTAGTCGGCAAGGTCGTCGAGATCGACCGCGGTGTCCTCGATGAACGACACCGGCTTGGCGTCGCCCTTCATCGACATCATGATGTTCAGCCCGGCCTCACGCACTGTGGCGATCGCCGCCTGGAATTTTCCATCCGTCGCCCGCACCACCGCATCAGGGTGGCCGAGGTCGGCCATCATGGTTTCGAGTTCAGCCAGTTTCCGCAGCAGCGGCGCCTCCTCGTCGCCGTGGAACTCGACGATCAGCAGGCTGTCGACTGATTTTCCCTTCTCCCCAACCAGCATCTCGTCGATAGTCGGGCGATAGAGCGGGATCGACCGGCCGAGATCGATCATGGTGCGGTCGATCAGCTCGACCGCCTCGGGGTCAAGGGTGACGATCTGCTTGGTCGCCGCCATGGCGCTTCGAAATGTCGGGAATTGGCAGATGCCAAGTATTTTCCTGGGTTTGATCGGCGCCAGTATCAGCTCAATCGCGGCGGAGAAGGCGAGGGTGCCCTCCGACCCGACCAGAATGCGTGCCAGGTTGTCGCGCCCGGCCTCGCGTGCCGCCGGTGTCAGGCTGTCGATGTTGTAGCCGCCGACCCGGCGCAGCTGTTTGGGAAACCGGTTTTCGATCTCACCCGCTTCGGCCCCGCCCAACACCCGCAGCCGGGCAATCAGGTCGGCCGGCGTGTTGTTCGCCCCCGCAGGGCCAAATCTGTGGCACGACCCGTCGGCAAGGATGGCGTCGATGGCGCTGACATTATCCGCCATCAGCCCGTAGCGGATCGACTTGGAGCCACAGGAATTGTTGCCCGCCATGCCGCCGATGGTGGCGCGGGCATGCGTCGAGGGGTCGACGGGAAAAAATAATCCCTGCGGACGTAACGCCGAATTTAGCTGGCCAAGCACCAGCCCAGGCTCGACCCAGGCGCGGCGCCCCGGCGCATCCACGTCCAGCACCCGGCGCAGGTGCTTGGAACAGTCGATCACCAGCGCCCGGTTGACTGTCTGCCCGCTCTGGCTGGTGCCGCCGCCGCGCGCCAATAGCGGAACGCCGTGTTCACGGGCGATCGCGAATGCCGCCTCGACATCGGCGACGCTGGCCGGGACGATAACGCCCACCGGCTCGATCTGATAGATCGACGCGTCGGTCGAATAGCGCCCGCGGCTGGCGCGGTCGAACAGCACCTCGCCCTCAAGCGCGCGGCCAAGCTGAACCGCCATCCGGCCGTCGCCCGGCGAGACACCTTCAGGACGTGCTTTCATGCGGCAACGCATGGCGTAACTCAAAGCCATTGGCAATCCCGCGCGATCATGCTTTCTCTCGCCCGCGCCAGGAGTCTCGCGGCGCCAGGAGCCGACCGATGCCAAACGACATGTCGTCGCGACCGACCATTCTGAACACCGTCGCAGGCCGCCATTTCCTGCAAACCCCCGGCCCAACCAACGTGCCCGAGCGCGTGCTGCGTGCCATGGACCGTGCCCTCATCAACCATCGCGGCCCCGAATTCGGTGCATTGGGCCGTGAGGTGGTCGGCAACCTGCGACAGATCTTCCAGACTTCCGGCATGGTCGCGATCTATCCCGCCTCCGGCACAGGCGCGTGGGAGGCGGCGCTGATCAACACCCTGTCGCCCGGCGACACCGTGCTGATGAGCCACACCGGCTGGTTCTCGCATCTCTGGCAGCAGATGGCCGGCAAGCTCGGCCTGAAAGTCGAGATGCTGGAAACCGACTGGCGCCGCGGCGCCGACCCGGCCGCGATTGAGGCGGCGCTGGCCGCCGACACCAGCCACCGCATCCGCGCTGTGTGCGTCATCCAGAACGAGACCTCGACCAGCTGCATGACCCACGTGCCGCCGATCCGCGCCGCGATGGATCGCCAGAAACACCCCGCGCTGCTGATGGTGGACGCCATCTCCTCGCTCGCCACCTGCGACTACCGGCACGACGAGTGGGGTGTCGATGTCACCATCTCCGGCTCGCAGAAGGGCCTGATGACCCCGCCCGGCCTGTCGTTCAACGCCATGTCCGAAAAAGCCCTGGACGCGATGAAGACCGCAAAGCTGCCGCGCAGCTACTGGGACTGGACGCCGCTGGTCACCGCCAACCAGACCGGCTTCTTCCCCTACACGCCGGCGCTCAACCTGTTCTTCGCCATGAACGAGGCGATGAAGATGCTGCTGGAAGAAGGCCTGGCCAACGTCTTTGCCCGCCACGAGCGCCTGGCCGAGGCCACCCGCCGCGCCGCCGCCGCCTGGGGGCTGGAGCTGCAATGCGCCGACCCCGCCGCCTGCTCTCCTGGCGTCACCGCAATCCGAGTGCCCGAGGGCCACAGCGCCGACAAGCTCCGCGGCGTAATCCTCGACCGGTTCAACATGTCGCTCGGTAACGGCCTCGGGCGGGTCGAGGACCGGATTTTCCGCATCGGCCACATGGGCGATCTGTCGCCGTTGCAGCTGCTCGGCGCGCTCGGCGGGGTCGAGATGGGGCTGCTCGCCACCGGCATTCCACATCGGCCGGGCGGCCTGCAGGCTGCGGTCGAGTATCTCGCAGGATAGAAGACAAGGTTGGGGCTCTGCGCCGTGCTAATCCCCAACCGCCACCCCCTCCCGCCGAGGATCGGCCCCGCCGACAATCCCCTCCGCCCCGCTCCGAATGGCGTGAAACCCGCTGTCGATCGCCATCACTCGAACCGTCTCGCCCATCGCCCGCAACGGCTCGGCCAGCGTCTCGGCGTGGGTGCCCGCCTCCAATTCCACGGCACCGCCCAGCGTCTCGATCCGCGGCGCCGCGGCGGCCTCGGCCGGCGTGTAGTCCCAGTCCAGCATCCGCACCAAGGCAAGCGCCACGAACCCGATGATGCGGCCGCCCCCTTGCGAGCCGACCACGTATTGCAGCTTTCCATCAGCGCCGAACACCAGGGTCGGCGCCATCGAGCTACGCGGCCGCTTGCCGGGCTCGACCCGGTTGGCGACCGGAATGCCGTTGATCTCCGGACGGAACGAGAAATCGGTCAGCTCGTTGTTGAGCAGTAAGCCATGCGTCATCAGCCCGGCGCCGAACGGCCCCTCGATCGTCGTCGTTAGCGACACCGCGTTCCCCTCCGCATCGACGACCGCGATGTGGGAGGTGCCGTGCTCCTCCTGCGGGGGCTGCGACGCCTGGGCCGGACTGATCGCCCCCGCGAACGAGGGATCCCCCGCCGGCGGCGACAGGTCGGCATGCTTCGGATCGATCCGCTCCGCGCGCCTGGCCAGGTATTGCGGATCGATCAGACCCGCTACCGGAACCGCGACATAGCCGGAGTCGCCGAGGTAGCGGTCGCGATCGGCGTAGGCCAGGCGCTCGGCCTCGATCACTAGCTCGATTGGCTGGGCGCTGTCGGGCGGCATCGCCGGGATATCGAACCCTTTCAGCATCCCCAACATCTGCAGCACCGCGATCCCGCCGGACGAAGGCGGCCCCATGCCGCAGATCCTTCGTTCACGGTACAGGCCGCAGACGACGGGACGCTCGCGCGGCTGGTAGGCGGCGAGGTCGTCGGCCGTGAGCAGACCCGGATTGCGGTCAGAACGCACCGTCAGCGCGATGTCGGCGGCAATCGGCCCGCGATATAACGCGTCAGCACCGGACGCGGCAACGGCGCGCAGCGTGTCGGCCAACGCGGAATTGCGCAGCAGCGTGCCGGCCGGCAGCGGCAGGCCGGCCGGCGTCAGCAGGTAGTTCCGTATCGCCTCCTGCCGCAACGCCCCGGCATTGGCGGCAATTACCTGCGCCAGCTGCGGCGAGACCACAAAACCGTCCGCCGCCAGCTTCGCCGATGGCAACACCAGGTCGCTCCACGGCAGCTTGCCGTGGATCTTCCATGCTGCCTCCAGCATCCGTATGGCGCCGGGCACGCCGACCGACCGGCCACTCCGCACTGCATCCTGGAACGCCACGGGCTTGCCCGCCTGGTCCAGGAACAAGTCCGGCTGGGCGGCGGCAGGTGCGGTTTCCCGCCCGTCCCAGCTCGTCGTTCGGCTGGTTGCGGCATCGAACACCAGCATCACGGCACCGCCGCCAAGGCCCGAGGATTGCGGCTCGACCACACCCAGCATCATCTGCACCGCGACGGCGGCATCCATCGCGGTGCCCCCGGCCCGCAGCACATCCAACCCAGCCTGCG
>JAYTTA010000155.1:0-2173 GCA_043745345.1 Acetobacteraceae bacterium
TCGACGCCCAGATCAAAAGCGCCGGTGGGGTCGAGCGGGGCGGTTCCGGTGACCGCGAGCCGGGCTGTACCGGCGGTGAGTTGGGTGTCGAGCCTGGCAATTCGGCCGTCGAGTACGGCGTTGGCGGCAATCCGGGCTGGCGGCAGGGATCGGGCTGGTCCGGTGCGGGCGTGCAAGCCGTCGGCTTCGACGCGAAGGGTGCCGGACGGGTGGGTCGGTTCGCCGGTCAGCCTGGCGTCGGCCTGAAGCCGGCCGTCGATCGCCAGCCCGGGCATGAAAGGAGCGGCGAGGTCGGGCGTGACGCCGCGCAACTGGGCGGTAAGGTCGAGCGTCGGCTGGATCTGGCCGTCGAGCGCCAGGGTGGCAGTGCCGAGGCCGAGGCGCAGGCGGTCGACGCGCCTGGTGTCGCCGAATGCGATCCGGGCGGGGTTGAGCAGGCGCAGTTTCTCGGTTTTCCAGCTTACCACCAAAGTGTGGATTTCTGCTGTTTTCGCGGTGACATCCAGTTGCGCCGTGGTGTCGATTGCGATCGGGTCGGCGACACCTGGCGCGCGGAGGGTCTGGGCCAGGAGCTTGAGGTTGGCCACCGGATGGACAGGATCGGGGATCGTGGCCTCCAGCCTGGCGCTGCCGACGCTAGCGCCGGCGGCCGCGGCGTTCTGCACCTCCGCCGTCAGCCGGGCGCCGTTTGGTTGGCTGTCGAGGGTGGCGGCGATGGCGCCGGCGAGGTCTAGCCCGGTGAAGGGGCGGACATCGGCCAGCCGCCCGACCTTGAGGTCCAGCCGGCCAAGCGGGATGGTGGCGCCTGGCGGCAGGTCGAAAATGCCCTGGGCGTGGAGACTGCGCCAGTCGGCGCCGGCGATCTCGACGTGCAGGGCGTTGTCCCTGCGGGCGCCGGTGATGTCGAGCCGGATTGGGGCGCCGGCCAGCTCACCGGTGGCGGTGATGTGGCCGGATGGCGAGGCCGGCAGCCCGTTGGCATCGATGTGGGCCATGAAATCGCCGACCGAGCGTGCGTCGCCGGGGATTTCGGGTGCGGCGACGTGGCCGTTAAGGTCGGCGCGCAAGGCCAGGTTTTCTTGCGGGCCGGCGACGTGGCCGGAAAGGTTCAGCTCGCCCTGCAGGGTCGGCCGCAGCACTGCGAGGTCAGGCAGGCCGAGCGTCCAGTCGGCGCCTATCACCTTGTCGGCGATGCCGCCTTTGGCCGATGCGGTGACGGCGTGGCCGGCGAGGTCGAAGCGCGAGATCTGGATGTTGGCGCCGTTGACTGTCGCCGTCAGGCCAAGAGTTGCCTTGGGTCCGATCAGTTCCGGCAGCGGCGCGAGGCCACGGGTCAGGCCGAGCGTGCCGTCGGCGTTGAGCAGGATGGCGGCCCGGCTCCAGTCCGGACGCAGCCGCAGCCTGGTGTCGCCGCCGAGATCGAGGCCGCCGAGTGCCGCGAAAGGGCCCAGGTCGGGTATGGCGACGTTCAGGTCGGCTCGGGAGTCGGTGATGTCCACGGTGCCTTGGGCAGACAGGCTGAGCGCGCCGGCCTGGGCTTCGAGCCTGGTTGCGAGGGAGGCGGGGGGGCCATCGATCGCGACATTGAGCTGGATTGGGCCCGGCAGGCCGGACAGCCCGGAGACCAAGCCGGTTTCAGGTTCGGACACAGCCAGGATCGCGTGCATCCCGGCGCTGTCCTGGTGCACGTCGAGGCGGTAAAGCCCCTCCCCGTCCAGGCGCTTCAGGGTCACGCGGGCGACGGCGGTTTCCAGGGTCGGCACGTCGGCGGTGCCGTCGAGCGCGAACACGCCGGCGAAACCGGCGACTGGTTGCGAGATTTCCAGCCGTGCCACCTGGAGAGCGTCCAGATGCACTTTTACGGGCAGGCTGATGGTGCCCGTGGAGGGTTTGGCGTCGGGGGCCGCCGCCGCGGTTTTCGGCAGGCGCTGCATGGCGACCCGGGTGGCGCGCAGGGCCGCGATCGACAGTTTTCGCGACAGCAACTGCCCTGGGGACCAGTCTAGTTCAAGGTTCTCGATGCGCAGCCAAGTTCCGTCGGCGTCAGACACCTCGATCGCGGCGATGCGCGGTGCCGCCGGGAAGGCACCGGAGAGGCCGGAAATCCGGACCATGCCGGCGGTCACCGATGCTACAATTCGGGCCAGGGTGGCGCGTCCGCTATCGGTGTTGG
>JAYTTA010000156.1:0-7937 GCA_043745345.1 Acetobacteraceae bacterium
ACGGCTCGACTGGAGGGTGAGCCCATGTTTTCCGAGATGGCATCGACCATGGCGCCGACGACCCTGACCCTGTTCACGGGCGGGGTGTTGCTGACCCGGTCCTGGCTGGGGGCTCGCCGGGACCGCCTGCGTCAGCAGGCCGAACCGGAGCCTGGCACCGCTGGCGTGCCGACGATGGATGAAGCCCCGGGTACCACCGCCTTGCTCGAAGTTCGTCAGGAGACCGACAGCGCGTTGCGTCGCCTGGCCGGCGAGGCGGCCCGCCAGGGTGTACGCCTCGAGGTCGCCATCGAACCTGGATTGCGGGTATTCATGCCACGCGCCGGCTTTCGCCAGGTTCTGGATACGATCATCAGCCATGCCATCGCGCAGGCGTGCGGCGGCAAGGTGATGATCGGCGCCATGCGCCATGGCGGACGCATCCGGCTGGTGATTCTGGACGACGGCGTCGGCGCCGATCGGATGACGCAGGAAAGCCGGCTTCGCGACGTGACCCAGGTCGTGGCGCTGCAGGGCGGCACCGTGGAGATCACCACTCGCCACGAAGGCAGCGTGGTGGCAATACGTCTGCCGGAGGCTGCGAGCGCAACAACGCTGCCGGCGGCGCACGCTATACGCGAGGCTGCGGAACCCGCATCCAACAACGTCGAGGCGATGACGCGGACAAGGGTTTCAGCACCGGCGCACTGAAGCGAACGCTCCTGCCAGGTGTCAGAGGATGCCGCCTGCCACCATTCCCGCGAAACCGGCGGCCGAGACGCCGAGGATGCCCGCGGCCCATGCGAGCCAATGCACTCGGGTAACGACCGAGACGGAGGCCAGCACGATCGTGATCTGCAGCACGCCGACCACGCCCTCAAACAGGTGATAGCGGTGAAACTGGTGGTCGCGTACCTCCTCGCGGGCCTTCGCGACCTCCCCGAGCTGCTTCATCCCGTTCCCCGATTGAGGGTCGTCTCGCATCCTGGCCTCGGTCTGTCGTGCCTTGGCGATCTTGGCGACGATAGCCGGATCGGCGGCGTTCGGCAGGCTCTCCAAAAGAGTGGCCTGAGAGTCGTAGATGGAGGCCCGGGCATTCTTGGCCTGGTAGAAGTTGTAATCGTCTGAAACCGCGATGTGGGACGTCAGGTAGTTGTTTTGCGCGCTTTTCGCGGCCATGTCGGACAGCGCCAGGACGGCGGCCAAGGCCGCGATCAGAACGGCGATGCGTGGTGCCGCACGGCTACCGCCATGCTCGGCCTCATGAATGGCATGTTCGATGGCCTCCTTCGCGTGCTCGATCGATTCGGACATGGCGTTACCTCGCTCGCTTGGACCCGCAGATTACATCTTTTGGCACGGGTTCGAACCTGATCCCAAACTGAACGCCGGGCGGCACGATGATTTCTTTTGTGTTGTATTATTCGGGCGCCTGAGCTTGTACGCTGGTTTTCATGGTTAAACTGTGTCGAAAACTGAGCCTGGCCGTCGGGCTGGTGGCTGGATTGGCGATGCCGGCGGCGAACGCGGCCTGGGACGAGTGGCGGGTTATCTCGTATACCGAGCCTGGCCAGCCCGGGATGGAAAGCCTGCGCCAGCTTGGCGTCACCGGAGTGAAGCTGCTGGCCACGCGGACCGACGCGGGACCCAACGACAACCAGGCCGCGGTGGCGATGGCGCCGCTTCTGGCCGCCGGCATGCGGCCCTACATCGAAAACATCGCGACCGATTTCTACGCGCCCTATCACCGCTATTTACCGGGTAAGCCGGTCACGGCCCTGTACGATGAGACCAAGCGCCTGTACCGCGAGAACCCGGATAGTCTGATGGTGCGGCTACGCCAACCAAGCCTTTCGGACAGCGTGTGGATGCGCCGGATCAAGATACGGCTGGCCGCCCATGTGCGCGAGTACGGAAAATACCTGCCGCTGTATTATTCGCTCGGGGACGAAACCGGGATTGCCGATCTGGCCGCCAATTGGGATTTTGATCTCTCACCGGACGCGTTGCGTGAGATGCAGGTTTGGCTGCGGCGGCAATATCCATCCCTGGCAGCGCTGAACCTGCAATGGGGCACTCGGTTCACGGAATGGAGCGCAGTTGTGCCGCCGACCACCACGGCGACGATCGCGCGCACGGACAAGAACTACTCGGCGTGGTCGGATGGCAAGGCCTGGATGGACACAGCGTTCGCCGACGCGATCCGGCAGGGCACGCGCGCCGTGCACGGGGCGGACCCGCATGCCCTGGCAGCGCTGGAGGGCGCCCAGACGCCGGGCTGGGGCGGCTACGACTACACAAGGCTGGCCGGCACCGTCGATGTGCTGGAGGCCTACGACTTCCACAACAACATCGAAATCGCGAAGTCGCTGAACCCCGGGCTGGTGATGCTGACGACTTCCTTTGGCACCGGACCGGCCGAGTTCCACCGTATCTGGCACGAGGCGATGCTGGGCGGCGGCGGCATCATCCTGTGGGACGAGGAGCACGGCTTTGCCACCGAGAACGGCGACGTAGGGCCTCGTGGCCGCGAAATGGCGCCGTTGTTCGCCGAGCTGACCGGCGGGATCGGCGCGCAGCTGCTGGCGAGCCAGCCTGCCGCCGACAAGATCGCCATCCTGTATTCGCCGGAAAGCTTCCGTCTGAGCTGGTTGGCGGACCGCCAGGCCGACGGCCGCGACTGGACCCTTCGTGACTCGGAGGCAGAGAACAACGAAACGCCGTTCCGTGCGGTCACCCGGCGGGCCTCGGCGCTGCTTCACCACGCCGGCGTGCAGCCGCAATGGCTGGGGCCGGACATGGTGGCCAACGGCGAGCTGGCACGGCGCGGGATACGGGTTCTGGTGCTGCCGCATGTCGTCGCCCTGTCGCCGCGTGAGATCTTCGAAATACGGCGGTTCCTGAAGGACGGCGGTGTGCTTCTGGCGGACGTGCTTCCGGGAGAGTTCGACGGTCATGGCCGCAAGCAGTTTTTCCCCCTCGCGCCTGGGCAGGTCAGGCTAATGGCGGCGTTGCAGCGCGATGACGGTGACCCGGCCCTGTTCACCGCGGCTGTCCGCGCCGGCAGCGGTGCGGACAAATACACGGTGGAAACTCCGGAGGGAGCCCCAGTGCGCAACGTCGACATGCGGGTATTCAACAATGGCGGCGTGACGATCGTGGCGCTGCTGCGCGACTTTGTGGCGGCGTCCGAAACCCAGGAAGTGGTGCTGCGGCTGCAACGGGCGATGTGGCATGCAGACATGCGCGGCTCCGGCAGACCCGGCCAGGACAAGACCATCAGGCTGAAATTAGAGCACGACAGTCCCGCCGTCATCGCCCTGTCGGAGCATCGCCTGCCATCGCCGGTAATCGACGGCCCAACTGCGGCAAAGCCAGGCGAGACGCTGAAACTTCGCCTGGACGGCATCAGCCCTGCAGCACGGCCCGTGCTCCACGTGACCGTGACCGACCCGGCCGGGCACCCCGCGCCACAGCTCGGCGGCAGCTATCGGCTGGACCACGGCCAGATGCTCTGGAAAATACCGGAGGAGATGGCAAACCAATCCGGGAGCTGGGTCGTGACCTGCCGGGACGCACTCGGCGGCCAGCAGGTGAACCGGCCGATCGTCGTTGTCGAACGAAAACCCTAGCCGATCGAGCCGACATGCGCGCCTACCAGCCGCATGATGAAAACGATCGACAGCACCGACACCACGATCCCGGTTAGCCCCCATCGAAGCCACAGGTAGCTCGTCGGCAATAGGCCGGCCCGGCTGGCCCGCCCCTCGACCACGTTGGTCAGGATAAAACCGGCAATAACGATCGCCAGCGGCAGGTTGGTGGGCAGGAATAGCGTCGACAACACGGCAAACCAGCCCAGCAGCGATGGCATCACCCCCAGCACCAGCCGCATCCGGTTCTGGCCCGGCGTCGGCGCGTCGATCACCGTGTCGTTGGTGTCGACCAGCGCCAGGCCCCAGTGCACCCCGCCCAGAAAGGCCAGGATGACGGCGCCATAGGCGGTAAGCGCCAGCAGCCATTTGGTAGCGTTGGGATCAGGGGTCGTCAGTACGCCCAGGCCGCAGAACACGAACGGGATCATGCCGGCGACGCCCAGGATCACGGCCAGGGGGGATAGCTTCATGGTCATACACACTCCGGACGACCTTGGATAAGCTAGGTTGGGGCTCTGCCCCAACCCCCGCTAAGGGCTCGCCCTTACAACCCTCTAAGTGCTAACGCGTTCCTCTTACCAGGCGTCCGGGCAGGTCGCCCGTCGCTTCACCGTTTCGGTAGGTGAATTGGCCGGAAACGATGGTGGCGTCGAAGCCGCTGGTCCGCTGCACCAGGCGCCGGCCCTCGGCGGGAAGGTCATAGCGCACCTCCGGCGTGTGCACCCGCAACGCCGCATGATCGATGATGTTGATGTCGGCCTTCATCCCGGGCGCCAGCAGGCCACGGTCGCTGAGCCCGATCGCCATCGCATTGTCGCGCGTGATGCGCTTGATCACCCACTCGATCGGCAGCTTCTCGCCACGGGTGCGGTCGCGGGTCCAGTGCGTGATCATGTAGGTGTGGGAGCTGGCGTCGCAGATGATCGACACATGCGCGCCGCCATCGCCCAGACCCATGATGGTGTCCTTGTGCTGCATCATCTCCTGCACGGCACCCAAATCGTTGCCGGCGTAGTTGATCAGCGGCCGGTAAAGCACGGCGTGGCCATCCCGCTCCAGCAGCCAGTCGTAGCACAGATCCTGCGGATCGCGTCCTAGCCGGGCCGCGGTGGCGCCGCAGCTCGCCTCTGGTGCCGGCTCGTAATCCACAGGATCATTGAGCTGGAAGATCTTGTTCCAGGTGTTGAGCCGATGGCGCGCGATCGCGTCCGGCGTTTCTTCGGCCAGAATGCGGGCGCGGCGGGCGGGATCGCGAAGGGCGGAAATCTTTTGGTCGAACGGCAGGCCGGCGACCTCGATATAGCTGGGACGCTGTAGGAACGGGTTTTGGCTGATCTCGAAGCCGAGCATGACGCCGATCGGCCGCGCCATGACCTGGCCGATGATCTTCTGGCCGTTGGCATTGGCGGCCTCGATGTTATCGAGGATCTCGCGCCACAGCGTCGGCCGCGACTCGCGCTGCAGCAGCGAGATCGTCATCGGCAACCCGGAGGCCGCATTGATGCGGCGCAGCGTCGCAAATTCCTCCTCCGGCTCGTCGAAGTCGGAGATGACCTGCATCCAGCCCTTCTCGGTGGCGCCGATCGCGGCCCCGATGGTGCTGAGCTCGATCTCGGCGGCGTGCAGGGTCGGGGTCGGCTTACCGGCCAGGGTCTTGTGCGCGATCGTGCGGGACGTCGAAAAACCGAGCGCGCCGGCGCGAATGCCCTCGACCGAAAGCCGCGCCATCTCGTTCCGGTCGGCCTCGGTCGCCGGCTCCCGGTCGGCGCCGCGCTCGCCCATGACGTAGACCCGGATGGCGGCGTGCGGCACCTGCGTCGCGACGTCGCAATCGTAGCTTCGTGCATCCAAAGCGTCGAGAAACTGCGGAAAAGTCTCCCAGTTCCACGGCAGGCCGGCGGTCAGCACGACCTCGGGGATGTCCTCGACCCCCTCCATTAGCTCGACCAGCATCTCGCGCTGATGTGGCCGGCAGGGCGCAAAGCCGACGCCGCAATTGCCGATCAGCGCCGTGGTGACGCCGTTCCACGAGGTCGGCGACAGGTGGCTGCCCCAGGTGACCTGGGCGTCGTAATGGGTGTGCACGTCGATGAAACCCGGCGTCACCAGCTTGCCCGTCGCATCGATCTCGACCCCGGCGACATCGGACACCTTGCCGATGGCGGTGATGCGGTCGCCGGTGATGGCGACGTCGGCGGGGTAGGGGGCGTTGCCGGAACCGTCGACCACGGTGCCGTTGCGGATAATGAGCGTGGGGCCGGACATTGCCGTTTCCTCCGATTTGTTTTCTACCGGACAGTAGCCTGCGGCGATGGGGCAGGTAAAGGCGGCAGCGCTTTCGGCTTCTTCCAATTGCGATGACTTTCCGGGCATGAGCATCTATGAGGTGCCGATTGATCACCCACGGGTATTTTGTTGTTGACCTTCCTTGAGCGCGCTTCCCCGTTGATCCGCGGCCTACGGTTTTATGGTCTTCCAGCACTGATGGCCGCGGTCCTGGCCGGCTGCGGACCAAGCTATTCGCCCGACACCTATGCCTCCACGGCAGTGCAGCAGGCGAACAAGGTGGAGCGCGGCTTGGTCGTGGGCGTCCGCCGGGTCGACGTGTCGGCGCAAGGCGCGGTTGGCGCGGTGTCGGGCGGTGCCGCGGGCGGGCTGCTCGGCGCCCAGGTGCCGGGCAGCGCTCTCGGCACCGCATTCGGCACGATCGGCGGGGCGGTCATGGGCGGCATTGTCGGCACCGCGGCTGAGCATGTCGTGGGCGATACGGCGGCCTTCGAATACATCGTGCGCAAGCCGAACGGCGAGTTGGTCTCGGTCACCCAGAAGGATCAGAAGGCGCTGCGCATCGGCGACAAGGTGCTGGTGATTGCCGGCAACCAGGCGCGCATCGTGCCCGACTACACCGTGCCGGACACGTCGCTGGCCGACGTGCCGCATGTTGCCCCGGCCGAGAAGGCGCCGGTAGAGAAGGCGCCGGTGGAGGCACCGGTGGAGGCGCACGCACCGGCCGTCGCGCCTGTGATCACACCGGCAATCGTTCCTCTGGCCGTACAGGCAATCGCGCCACCGGTTCCAACCACACCCAGAAACGAGCCCTGAGGCTGGCCCGGCCTAACCTGAAAACCGTGTCACCGCCGACTGCGGCCCCTGCGTCCCGGCGGGAATGGCGCAAGCCCCGGGCTTGACCTGGAACAGCGCGGCCATGTTCGTGCTGGCGATCAACGACAGTCGTTGCGGCGCGCAACGCTGCGGGCCGGGCAGTGCTGCGGGTTCGAGCATGAGCAGGTAGTCATAGCCGCATATGGCTTTTTCCAGATCCGCGGGCGCTGCACCGGCACGGCAGCTGGCGACGAATTCGGAGCCGGACATCGCGTTGGTTTGCTCGGCGAGAGCCATGTACCGGGGCATCAGTTCGATCGGCTGCTGAGAGGCATAGGCAAACAGATAGGGCCAGAACGACCGCCGCTCGATCACCAGCAGGGCGGCAATATGGAAATCGGTTCGGGTGCCGTCCGACAGCAGACCGTGAGGGTTCCGGCGCCAGTAGTCAGGGGCGTCCACTGGGGCCACACTGGTCAGGTAGACCCGGCTGCCCACCGGCACCGCCGCGATCATCTGGCGAAACTGGGCGAGGTCGTCGCCACGCTCGATCCAGACCGCGCCGATGATCGCCATCCGGACCACGAACAGGGTAGCGAACGAGGCGGCGGCGAGCCTCTGTGTCCGGCGGGGCAGGCTGGGCAGCATGGCGGCGAACAGCATGAAGGCGGCCATGATAACGAAGCGCATGTCGAAGGCCGCGCTGCCTTTATAGTCAAACGGAGCAATCGCGTAGAGCGCCAACAGAACTCCGAGAACCAGACGCGACGCGACCGGAACCCGAAGGCAGCCGGTGACGGCCGCGAGCACCAGCACTCCGATGATCGCAATCGCAGTGAGCCCATCGGTCGCGAGGTCGTAGTTGATGACGGGATCCAACAGGTGGGCGAACTTGTCGGAAAGGCTGCGCCACTGTGGCTCGGCATCCGCCTGGCCGAACTCCGACGTCACGTAGAGTATCGCCGGCAGCACCAGCACCGGCAGGCATGCAAGCGCCCGACGAGCGACGGCGGCCGTAAATTCAATGCCGCCGGAGGTGCCCGCATCCTTCCAGGCCGCCTCGACTTCCGCCGCCGCCATCAGTAGCAGGAAGAACCCGAGGCCCATGAGGTGACAGAAGAACAGGACTGCCGTCGCCACGGCACCGGCTCCGATCATGCGCATGGGAAAGGCCCGGCGCCAGCACCTCCAGGCAGCCGC
>JAYTTA010000157.1:0-28973 GCA_043745345.1 Acetobacteraceae bacterium
GTTGGGATGATCGCCGGATTGAGAGCCGCAAGCGAGCCCAAAGCGCCGAGCGCCGCACCCACCCAGAAGCTGCCGTTGATGACGAGATCCGTGAAACCGCGCCGCCGTGCCGGGATCAGTTCCTGGATCGTCGCGTTGACCGCGGCATACTCGCCGCCGATACCAGCGCCGGTCACGAACCGGAACAGCAAAAACGAAGTGTAGTTCCAGGAGAAGCCGGTGGCGATGGTGGCCACCAGGTAAACCAGCACGGTAACGGTGAAAAGCTTCTTGCGACCCAACCGGTCGGTCAGCCAGCCGAAGAACAACGCGCCCGCCACCGCGCCAACCAGGTAAGAGCTGGCGGCGTAGCCGATTTCCGAGTCCGACAGCTGAAGCGGGCTTTCCTTGATGGCGCCCGACAGCGACCCGACCAGAGTGACCTCAAGACCGTCCAGAATCCAGGTGATGCCGAGAGCTACCACCACCAACCAGTGAAATCTTGCCCAGGGCAGCCGATCAAGGCGTGCCGGAATGTTGGTCTCGAAGGTGCTGGGTGGCATCGGGTCGAAAGCCGCCTGGCAGTGCCTGGGTTCCGCAGGAGCAAGGTCGGGCCCTGCCTCCGTGGGCATTCCAATTGCCGAAGGTAGCTGCCGGAACTTTTGCCCACTCCGCCCGAAGCCGCCAGGGGGAAGCGCCCCTGGCCTTCTAATGCATCTCCGCCAACCGGCTTAGCAAGAAGTCCCGAAACACCGCTACCCGCTTCGAATTCCGAAGTTCCTCTGGATAGACAAAATAGACATCGATCTTAGGCGGCTTCAAATCCGGCATCAGCACGACCAGATCCTGATTTTCTGCCATGACGTAGTCTGGCAACGCACCAATGCCGAGGCCGGAACGGATCGCCAGGGTCATCGCCTGGGTCGAGTTGACTTCCAGCAGCGCGCGCCGCGGATTGCCGGGACGTCTGCCAGCGTCGGCCAGCCAGTTCATGTCCGTGACCGGCGGATGGTAGCCGCCGAACAGGATTAGCTTGTGCGCGTCGAGCTCCTCCGGCCGGGTCGGCACGCCGTTCCTTTTGAGATAGTCGGGCGAAGCGCAGACCTGCCACAGGATCGTCAACAGATGGCGCTGGACCAGGTCGGGCTGCTTTGGCGGATGCATCCGGATCGCCACGTCGGCCTCCCGCATCGCGAGATCGAGGTCGTTGTCGTCGAGCAGCAGCGACATCGTGATGTCGGGATAGGCTTCAAGGAAGCCTTGCAGCCGCGGCGCCAGCCAAGTCGAACCAAAGCCCATCGTGGTGGTGACCTTGAGCCGGCCGGCGGGCTTCTCCTTGCTTTCGGTCAGCAGCGCCTCGGTCATCGCAAGCTTCGCGAACACCTCGCGCACGGTGCGGTTTAGTGCCTCACCCTGCTCAGTAAGTATCAGCCCGCGGGCATGGCGGTGGAACAGCGGGACCTGCAACGTCTCCTCAAGCGCGGAGATCTGGCGCGAGACGGCGGACTGGCTCAGATTCAGCGTGTCGCCGGCATGCGTGAAGCTGCCCGCCTCCGCCACGGCGTGAAAGACGCGCAGCTTGTCCCAGTCCATCGTTCAGCCTTCCCCTTGGCTGATTTTCCGGGCAGGCAGGAAAATCAAAGCCGTGCGCTCAGCAAATACGCGCCGGAAGCGATTCGGACACGCGCCTGACGCATAACAATAGCGGCATTTTCAGCAAGCTGGCCGAGAATCTCTCTCCGCCGCCAACTATTCTGCGGCAAGGGCAGCATCGGCATGCTGCTCGGCCAGGAATTTCTCGGCCTCCAGCGCCGCCATGCAGCCGGTGCCGGCGGCAGTGACGGCCTGGCGGAATACCTTGTCCTGCACGTCGCCAGCTGCGAACACGCCGGGCACCGAGGTCGCAGTGCTGCCCGGGCGGGTCAGGATGTAGCCCTCCGCGTCCATCTCGACCTGGCCCATGAAGGCCGCAGTGGTGGGCGTGTGGCCGATCGCCACGAACATGCCGTCCACCGCTAGGTCCTGCATGGCGCCGGTGCGGACATGGCGCAGTCTCACTCCGGTGACCACCTCCGGCTTGCCGCCGCCGAGCACCTCCTCGACCGCATGATCCCAGATCACGGAGATCTTCGGGTTGGCGAACAGCCGCGCCTGCAGGATCTTTTCCGCGCGAAAGCTGTCGCGGCGGTGAATTACGGTGACATGGTCGGCGAGATTGGTAAGGTACAAAGCTTCCTCGACTGCGGTGTTGCCGCCGCCGACCACCGCCACGCGCCTGCCGCGATAGAAGAAGCCGTCGCAGGTGGCGCAGGCTGACACACCAGCACCGGACAGACGCTTTTCCGAGGGGAGACCCAACCAGCGGGCCTGCGCCCCGGTCGCGATGATGACGCTCTCAGCGACGTAAACATCGCCCGAGTCGACCGTGCAGCGGAACGGCCGCCGCGAGAAATCGACCTCGGTAACGATGTCATAGACGATCTCGGTGCCGACATGCTCGGCCTGCGTCGCCATCTGCTGCATCAGCCATGGGCCCTGGATGACCTCGGCGAACCCTGGATAGTTCTCGACGTCGGTGGTGATTGTCAGCTGGCCGCCGGGCTGCAGACCGGCCAGCAGGATCGGCTCGATGCTGGCGCGCGCGGCATAGATCGCGGCGGTATAGCCGGCCGGACCGGCCCCGATGATCAGTAGTCGGGTGAAACGGGGGTTGGGCATTGGGCGGAATCCATTCTGACGGTTGCCAGATAATATCGACCGCGCCGGCAATGGGGCAAGGTGAGCCGGAACAGGGGAAAATGTTTTGGTGAATTCCAACTTACCAACCGGCTCTCGTGAAATAATCTTTCGCGGCGCGTCGATGTAGAGTAAGGCCACACAAAAATTAGGGCCTGGAACGCCGGGCAAAATTCAACGATGAAGCTTCAGCCCACCGAGCCGCCACTGCTCGACAGCATTGACCGCCGCATTCTGGCCGAATTGCAGGCCGACGGCCGCATGACCAACGTCGAGCTGGCAGTCCGCGCCGGCATCTCGGCGCCACCTTGCCTGCGCCGCGTGCGACGGCTGGAGGAGGTGGGGATCATCCGCGGCTACCATGCCGACAGCGACCCGCAGAAGCTCGGCTGGGAAATCGTGTTCTTTGCCGTCGTCGGGCTGGAAAGCCAGAAGGAAGTGGCGCTGGCCGGCTTCGAGGCGCTGGTCGCCGAATGGCCAGAGGTGCGCGAATGCCACATGATCCGGGGCGGCGGCGACTTTTTACTCCGTCTGGTGGCGCGCGACACCGCGCATGAGAACCAGCTTACCCAGCGTCTGACCGGGGCCGCCAATGTCGGCCGGGTGCAGACGTTGCAGACCATTCGCACCAGCCGCAACCTGGCCGGAGTGCCGCTTCAAGCACTGTAGCCGTTCGGATGCGCGTCGCGCCAAGCGAAGGCAGTACGGACGATGTCGTGCAGATGGCCGAACCGGGGAGTCCACCCGGTCTCAGCGCGGATACGCGCAGCCGAGGCGATCAGCACCGGTGGATCGCCGGGCCGCCGCGCCGCCATCTGGTACGGCACCGGCCGTCCGGTGATCTCGCCCACGGTGCGAATCACGTCGAGCACCGAATGGCCGCTGTTGGAACCCAGATTATAGGTGACGCTGCGGTGATCCACCTGCTCGATCGCCAGCAGATGCGCCTCGGCCAGGTCGGACACATGGACATAGTCGCGGATGCAGGTGCCGTCCGCCGTGTCGTAGTCCCCGCCGAAAATAGATAAGGCGGGCGACCGGCCCAGCGCCGCGTCGATCGCCAAGGGGATAAGGTGGGTTTCGGGATCGTGGTCCTCGCCCAGCCGGCCCTGTGGATCGGCGCCGGCGGCGTTGAAATAACGCAGGCTGGCGCTGCGCATCCCGTGTAGCCGGTCGGCCCAGTGCAGCGCGCGCTCCAGCATCCACTTGCTCTCGCCATAGGGTGATCCGGGCTGCACCGGATCATCCTCGGAAATCGGCAGCCGCTCCGGTAGGCCGAACAGATTGGCGGTCGAGGACAGCACGAACCGCGGCACGCCATGGCGCACGCAGGCATCGATCAGCGCGATCCCGGCCGACGCGTTGCCGATCAGATAGCGCATCGGCTCCCGCATGCTCTCACCGACCAGCGACAGCGCCGCGAAGTGCAGCACCGCGTGCCACGGCCCATCGGCCAGGATCGCGTCGAGCGCGGCCATATCGGCGATGTCGGCCTCAATCAGCCTAGTGCCGAGCAGGACCGCCTCGCGGTGGCCCTGCCGCAAATTGTCGATTACCACGACGTCGAAATCACGCTCGGCCAAGGCCAATGTGACATGGCTGCCGACGAAGCCGGCACCGCCGGTGACCAGAAAGCGCCGGCGGCTCATTTGATTTCCAGTGCCGCGACGCCCGGCAGGGTTTTGCCTTCGAGCCATTCAAGGAAGGCGCCGCCTGCCGAAGACACGTAGGTCAACTGGTCCATGACCCCGGCATGGCGCAACGCGGCAACGGTGTCGCCGCCGCCGCCGACGCTGCGCATCGTGCCGGCCGCGGTCGCCCGCGCCACTTCATGGGCAAGCGACACCGTTGCGGCATCGAACGGCGGCGTCTCAAACGCGCCGACCGGCCCGTTCCAGACCAGCGTGCGAACCTCCGGCAGCCGCGCCGCAATCGTCGCCACGGTGTCCGGCCCGACATCGAGCATCATGCAATCGGCGGGGATGGCGGACACGGAAACGATCTCGGTCGGCGGATTGGGCCTGAACTCGCGCGCCACCACCGCGTCGGTCGGCAGCAGGATCTCGCAGCCCGCCGCCTTCGCCTGCTCCAGGATGCGCCGCGCGATGCCATGCATCTCGGCCTCCTGCAGCGATCGGCCGACATCCATTCCCATCGCCGCCAGGAAAGTATTGGCCATGGCGCCGCCGATCACCAGCATCTGCACCCGGCCGACCAAGTTGCCGAGCAGGTCCAGCTTGGTCGACACCTTGGCACCGCCGACGATCGCCATCACCGGACGCATTGGGGAGCCGAGTGCCGCATCCAACGCCTCCAATTCGGCCTGCATCAGCCTCCCTGCATAAGCGGGCAGCAGCTTTGCCACGCCTTCCGTGCTGGCATGGGCACGGTGCGCCGCGGAAAACGCGTCATTGACGAATATGTCGGAAAAACTCGCCAGCTCGGCGGCGAATGCTGGATCGTTGGCCTCCTCGCCGGTGTGGAACCTGGTGTTCTCCAGCACCAGCACGTCGCCGTCCTGCATCGCAGCCACCGCCACCTGCGCCTCGGGACCAATGCAATCATTGGCGAACCCGACCGGCCGGCCCAGCACCTGGCGCAACGCCTCCGCCATCGGATGCAGCGACATCGCCGCGACGCGGCGGCCCCTGGGGCGGTCGAAATGGCTGCACACGATCACCCGTCCGCCGCCCTCGGAAAGTTCCCGGATCGTCGGCGACAGGCGTTCAATGCGGGTCAGGTCGGTGATGCGGCCGTCGCGCACAGGAACATTCAGGTCGGCGCGCAGCAGAATACACCGACCTTTCGCGTCCAGATCGTCCAGACTTCGAAAGCTCATTAGAAACCTCCTAGCAAGCAGTGGGCTCCGCCCTGCGCCCCGCCAGGGAAGCGCCCTGGAGCGCGCCTGTTAGAGGCTGCCGAACAGCGCCGCGGTGTCGGACATACGGTTGGAGAAGCCCCACTCGTTGTCGTACCAACCCATCACCCGCGCCAAGGCTCCGTCCACCACCGCGGTCTGGGTGGCGTCGAAGCTGCAGGACGCAGGATTATGGTTAAAGTCTATGCTGACCAGCGGCGCGGTGCTGTAGGCCAAAATACCCTTCAAGGCCCCCGTCGAGGCCTCCTTCATCACCGCGTTGATCTCGTCCTTGGTCGGTGTCCGGGCCAAGTTCACGTCCAGTGAAACAAGCGAAACGTTCGGAATCGGGATGCGGATCGAGGTGCCGTCCAGCTTGCCGGCCAGCTCCGGCATCACCAGCCCGATCGCCTTGGCCGCCCCGGTCGAGGACGGGATGGCCGAAACCGCCGCGGCGCGGGCGCGGTGCAGGTCCTTGTGCAGCGTATCGACCGTGTTCTGGTCGCCGGTATAAGCGTGGATCGTCACCATGTAGCCGCGCAGGATGCCGAAATTGTCGTGCAGCACCTTGGCCATCGGCGCCAGGCAGTTGGTGGTGCAGGATGCGTTCGACACCACGGTCATCGCGCCGGTCAGGCTCTTTTCATTGACGCCGTAGACGATGGTCGCATCGACGCCGTCACCCGGCGCCGAGATCAGCACTTTTCGCGCGCCGGCGGTGATGAGGTGTGACGCCGCTTCCTTCTTGGTAAAGATGCCGGTGCATTCCAGCGCCACATCGACGCCCTGATAGGGCACCTTGGCCGGATCGCGCTCGGCCGAAACGGTGATCGGGCCATAGACCCGGCCGTTATGGCGGATGGTGATGGTCTGGCCGGAAACTTCGACGTCGCCGGGGAAGCGGCCGTGCACGCTGTCATACTTGAACAGATGCGCGTTGGCCTCGACGCTGCCGAGGTCGTTGATTGCGACCGGCTCCACGTCGGTGCGGCCGCTCTCGATGATGGCGCGCAGCACCAGACGCCCGATGCGGCCGAATCCGTTGATCGCGACTTTTACCGGCATGTTGAAATTTCCTTTAGCTGTCTTGGCTGGATGTCCCTAGCCGTTTGCGCACCGCAATGGCAACGGCCTCGGCTGTAATGCCGAACTCGGTGTAAAGCTCCTCGAACGGGGCTGAGGCGCCGTAGCCGGTCATGCCGATGAACACGCCGTCGGGGCCAAGCCACCGGTCCCAGCCGAAGCTCACCGCGGCCTCGATGCCGAAGCGGGGCACGCCGCCCAACACCTGGTCGCGATACGACGGCTCCTGCTGGTCGAACAGTTCCCAGCACGGCAGCGACACCACCGCGACCGAGACCCCGTCGGACGCCAGCAGCGCTCGCGCCTCCATGGCGATCGCGACTTCCGATCCGGTGGCGACCAAGGTTGCGGCCCGCGCACCCTCGGCCTCGGCCAGCACGTAGCCGCCGCGCGCCGAGCGGTTTTCGGCGGTGTCGGTGCGCATCGTCGGCAGCGCCTGCCGGGTCAGCACCAGCATGCTGGGGCCATCGGCGCGGCGGATCGCCAGCTCCCACGCCTCCGCAGTCTCCATGGCGTCAGCTGGGCGGAACACGTGCAGATGTGGCATGGCGCGCAGGCTGGCCAGGTGCTCGACCGGCTGGTGGGTCGGACCATCCTCGCCCAGGCCGATGCTGTCATGCGTCATCACGTGGATGACGCGCTGGCGCATGATGGCGCCAAGGCGGATCGCCGGGCGCATGTAGTCGGTGAAGACAAAGAACGTCGCGTCGTACGGGATCAGCCCGCCATGCAGCGCCAGCCCGTTGGAGGCCGCCGCCATGCCGAACTCGCGGATGCCGTAATGGATGTAGCGGCCGGCATAGCTTCCCGGCGACACATAACCCATGCCCTTGACGAAGGTCAGGTTGGAGCCGGTGAGGTCGGCCGAGCCGCCGACCATCTCGGGCAGGGACGGCACCAGCGCGTCCAGCACCTTCTGGCTCGCCTGCCGGCTGGCGATCTTCGGTTTCTTCTCCGCGATGTCGGACCGCAAGGCGGCGACCGCCTCGTGGAAGCTTTCGGGCAGCTTGCCGGCCATCGCACGCTCGAAGTCGCTGCGCTGCGGATGTCGCGCCAGGCGCTTCAGCCAGGAACGGCGCGCGCTGGCGCCGCGCGCGCCGACCGCCAGCCAGCGCTCGGCGATGCCGTCCGGCACGGTGAACGGCAGCTCGTTCCAGCCCAGCGCCAATTTCGCCGCCTGCGCTTCGGTGGCGCCAAGCGCCGAGCCGTGCACACCGTTGGTGCCGGCCTTGGTCGGTGCACCCAGTCCGATGATCGTCTTGCAAGCGATCAGGCTCGGCTTCTTCGATCGCAGCGAGGCCTGCAGCGCCGCGGCGACCTGAGCGAAATCGTGGCCATCGACGCGCTTGACCGCCCAGCCGGCGGCGGCGAACCGGCGCAGCTGGTCCTCCGATGTCGACAGCGACGTGGCGCCGTCGATCGACACGCTGTTGTCGTCCCACAGCACAGTAAGCTTTTCGAGCTGGAGGTGACCGGCCAGCCCGATCGCCTCGTGGCTGATACCCTCCATCAGGCAGCCGTCGCCGGCGATCACCCAGGTGCGGTGATCAACCAGCGACTTGCCGAATCGCGCCGCCAGCATCCGCTCCGCCAGCGCCATGCCGACCGCCATGCCGAGACCCTGGCCGAGCGGGCCGGTGGTCGCCTCGATCGCCGGATGCTCGCCATGTTCGGGATGTCCGGCGGTCGCCGAATGAAGCTGCCGGAACCGCTTGATCTGCTCCATCTCCATGCCGGCATGGCCGGTCAGGTGCAGCAGCGCGTAGAGCAGCATCGAGCCGTGACCGGCTGACAGCACGAACCGGTCGCGGTCAGGCCAATGCGGATCGGCGGCATCGAATTTCAGCACGCGTGAGTAAAGCGCCGTCGCGGCGTCGGCCATGCCCATCGGCATGCCGGGATGGCCGGAATTGGATTTCTCGACCGCGTCGATCGCCAGTGCGCGGATAGCGTCGGCCATGCGCCGCTCCGGCGTGGACGGGCGCGCCAGAATCGCAGCTTGCACCGCCAAAGCGGGGTTATCGATCAGCAGCTCGGCAGTGCCGGCCATCAGGCTCTCCTTGAGCGGCGGGTGTTAGGCGAAGGGAGGTTTGGCGGCAAGAGCCCGTCCGTGCAAGACGGTGGGCGCGCCATTCGAGGTGGGCCTATTCAAATCCGGCAAGGGTCCGCCATTCGGCCTCGGTTACCGTCGCCACGCCAAGCTCGGCAGCGCGCTTCGCCTTGGACCCGGCATCGGCGCCGAGCACCACCAGGTCGGTTTTCCTGGACACGCTGTCGGTTACCTTGGCGCCGAGCGTTTCCGCCAGCGCCCGGGCCTCGGGGCGCGACATGGTTTCCAGCGATCCGGTGAACACCACGACCTTGCCGGCAACCGCGCTGTTGGCGGCGATCGCCGTCGCCGTGGCGTCCTCGATAACTAGCAGGCCCGCGAGTTCATCAAGCGTGGCGACGTTGCGCGGCTCGGCGAAAAATTCCACCAGCTCCTCGGCGATCGCCGAGCCGACGCCGAGGATACTGCCGAGTGCGAGGCGTTCGTCCGAGCCGATGGTTGCCGCGGCGGCCAGCATCTGCGCGCGCCAGACCTCGAAGCTGCCATAGTGTCGGGCCAGCAGCCGGGCATTGGACGTGCCGATGCGGCGGATGCCGAGCGCGTAGATGAAACGGTGCAGCCCGATGCGGCGGCGCTGTTCGATCGCCCGCGACAGATTGCTGGCCGACAGCTTGCCCCAGCCTTCAAGCTCGGTGATATCGACCTCACGCGCCGGCAGCCGGAACACGTCGGCCGGCGAGTGCAGCCAGCCGGCATCAAAAAACTCGCGGATCGACCTGTCGCCCAGCCCGTCGATATCGAACGCCGCGCGTGAAACAAAGTGTATCAGCCGCTCGACCAGCTGTGCCGGGCAGATCAACCCCCCCGTGCATCGGCGCACAACCTCGCCCGGTGGGCGCACGGCCTGACTGCCGCAGGCCGGGCAGACTTCGGGGAACGCGTAGGGCACCGAGGCCGCCGGGCGCAGCTCGGATAGAACCGAAACAATCTGTGGGATGACGTCGCCCGCCCGCTGCAACCGGACCGTGTCGCCGATCCGAAAATCCTTGCGGGCGATCTCGTCCTCGTTGTGCAGTGTAGCGCGGGCGACTAATACGCCGCCGACATTGACCGGCTCCAGCTCGGCGACCGGGGTCAGCGCGCCGGTACGCCCGACCTGGATGCGGATGTCGTTGAGCACCGTCACCGCCTGCTCGGCGGGGAACTTCCAGGCGACCGCCCAGCGCGGCGCCCTTCCCACGAAGCCAAGGCGCCGCTGCAACGCCAGGTCATCCACCTTGTAGACGACGCCATCGATGTCGTAGCCGAGTTTAGACCGCTCCAGGGCCATACGGTCCTGAAACGCCTCGGCTGCCGCCGCATCGGGCAGCGGCGTCGATAGCCCGTTGACCTGAAATCCCCATGCACGCAGCCGGTCGAGATAGCCCGAGTGGCTTTCTGCCACAGGCCCGCTCGCCTCGCCCATGGCGTAGGCGAACATGGACAGGGCACGCGCGGCGGTGATGCGAACGTCGAGCTGGCGCAGGCTGCCGGCGGCGGCGTTGCGCGGGTTGGCGAACAGCCGCTGCCCGGCCGCCTCCTGTGCCGTATTCAGCGCCAGGAAGTCGGCCTTGGTCATGAATACCTCGCCGCGGATCTCGATAAAGCCGGGGCAGGGACCGGCTAGTTGCTGCGGGATGGCGGCGATGGTGCGGATGTTGGCGGTGACATCCTCGCCCTCGGCGCCGTCGCCGCGGGTGGCGGCACGGGCGAGCCATCCCGCCTCGTAGGTCAGGCTGATCGACAGGCCGTCGATCTTCGGCTCGCCCACGACGGGGAGGCCGGCGTCTGTGGCCAAACCGAGAAACCTTCGGGCGCGGGCAAAAAATTCCGTGAATTCTGCCGCGTTGAAGGCGTTGTCGAGCGACAGCATTGGCGTCCGGTGCGCCAGCTTGGCGAAACCCCCGGCCGGCGCCGCGCCGACGCGCGTGGCGGGTGAGCCGGCATCCGCCAGCTCGGGGAATTCTGCCTCAAGCGCACGGAAATGCTGCCGGAGCGCGTCGTAATCGGCGTCGGTGATCTCGGGTGCATCATTGCCGTGATAGGCGGCGTCATGACGGGCGATTTCCTGGGCGAGTGCTGCAAGCTCCGCCTTGGCGGCTGCCTTTTCGGCTCGCGTCACGCGCCGGCGCCTAGCAGATCATCGGCGGCGGCGCGGGCGGCCGGAGTTATGGTCTCGCCGGCCAGCATGCGCGCGATCTCCTCCCGCCGGTCATCGGCCAGCAACGGCACGACGGTGGTCGCGGTGTGGTCGCTGGCCTGCTGCTTGGCAACGCGCAGATGCGCCGCACCACGAGCCGCGACCTGCGGCGAATGGGTCACCACCAGCACCTGGACCCGCTCGGCGACCCGCGCGATGCGCTCGCCGACCGCCGCCGCGGTGGCGCCGCCGATGCCGCTATCGACCTCGTCGAACACAAGCGTCGGCACCGTCGAGCCCGCCGCCATCACCACCTTCAGCGCCAGCATGAGCCGGGAAAGCTCGCCGCCCGATGCGATCTTCGCCAACGGTCCCGGCGGTTGCCCGGGATTGGTCGCGATCAGGAAGTGCACGTCGTCGGCGCCGCCTGCGCCCCAGTCGGCCTCGTCCAATGCCACGACCTCGGCGATGAATTTGGCGCGGTCGAGCCGCAGCGGTGGTAGTTCCCTCGCGACCGCCCGCTCCAGTCTGTCGGCGGCGGCACGGCGCGCCTCCGAAAGTAGAATTGCCGCCTCATTGAAGGTTTTTCGTGCGGCTGCCGCCGCCTTCTCCAAGGTAAAAATCTTGGCGCTGCCGGTGTCGAGCGCAGCCAGCCTCTGGCGCAACCCGGCCAGAAAACTCGGCAGATCGACTACCGGGACGTTGTGCTTGCGCCCGGCGGCACGCAGCGCGAACAGCCGCTCCTCGGCCGCCTCCAGCAGCCGTGGGTCGCTGTCGATTTCGGCCGCCAACCGGGAAAGCAGGGTTTCGGCCTCGGCCAACGCCTCCTCGGCACGGTCCAGGGCGGCCATCGCGGGTGCGGCCGGGTTGTCTGCCTCCGGTCCCGCCAGTCGCCCGAGTGCCCGCGCCGAAGCGCGCAACGCCGCCGCTGGGCCGGAGCCACGGCGATCCTTGGGTGTCAGCTCGGCAACCGCGGCGGCGATTGCCTCGGCCCGCCGTTCGCCCTGCTGCAGACGCTGGCGTTCGGCAGCCAGAGCGCCCTCCTCGCCATCCTGCGGCGCAAGTTTTGCCAGCTCATCGACCGCGTGGCGCAGCCATTCCTCGTCGCGCGCCGCCGCGGCGATGGCCTCGCGCGCTGCCGTCAATGCGGCGCTGGCGCGGCGAAAATCCAGCCACGCGTCGGATATGGCGGCGCGCAGCCGGGGCTGCACACCGAACGCGTCCAGTAATCCGGCATGGCCGGCCGGATCGGCCAGGCCCATCTGCTCATGCTGGCCCTGGACCTCGACCAGCAGCGCACC
This sequence comes from Acetobacteraceae bacterium, assembly GCA_043745345.1. GTDB lineage: Bacteria > Pseudomonadota > Alphaproteobacteria > Acetobacterales > Acetobacteraceae > PALSA-911. The sequence continues at coordinate 12,186 of JAYTTA010000157.1, forward strand.
GGCCCGGCGCAGCATCGCAACCCCGACCGGCTGATCGTTGATGAAGGCGCGTGACCGGCCGTCGCGGGTCAGCACGCGGCGCAGTACGATCTGATCGAGCGCGTCTTCGTCTGACACCATGCCCTGCTCGGCGAGCAGTGCCGCCGCTGGATGATCCGGCGAGACAAAGAAGCTGGCGCTGACGACGGCCTGCTCGGTGCCGGCACGGACCAGACCCGTCTCGGCCCGCGCGCCCAGCGCCAGTCCAAGGCTATCGAGCAGAATAGATTTGCCGGCACCGGTCTCGCCGGTGAGCACCGTCAGCCCCGGACCGAAATGAAGATCCAGCCGTTCGATCAGCACGACGTCGCGGATCGACAGCGCGGTCAGCATGCCGGCGGACCTTTTTTCGCGACTAGGGTAATATCCGACCAATCTGAACTTTTGGTCGGATAAAGTTGCTCGTTAAGGCAAGGAGCCAGGGACTTTTTTCGATTCACTTTGATCGAAAAAAGCTCTAGAAGACCTTGTGCCACGCGCGGCTGAAGAAACCAGGAGGCGTGGGCGGCGCATCGGTAGTCGAGGCTTCGACGGGAATACCGGGCTGGCTACGGGGCGACGCATCGGTCACCAGCCGGTTGTCCAGCAGCGCGTCGTAGCCGTTCTGGTACCATTCGCTGCCAGGGTAGTTATAGCCGAGCACGGAGGCGGTCTTGCGTGCCTGATCACCCAGTCCGAGTTTCAGATAGATCTCGGTCAGCCGGTAGAGCGCTTCCTGGACGTGGTTGGTGGTCTGATAATTGTCTACCACGTTCTGATAGCGTCCGATCGATGCGGCATAGAGATGCTGGCGCTCGTACCATCGGCCGATCTCCATTTCCTTGCCCGCGAGATGGTCGCGTGCCAGGTCGATCTTCAGCCGGGCATCGCGCGCATAGGCGCTTTCGGGAAACCGGTTGACGACCTCCTGCATCGCCGCCATCGCCTGTTCGGTGCCGCGCTGGTCGCGCTGGACGTCGGCAATCTGCTCGTAATAGTTCAGCGCACGCAGATAATAGACGTAGGCGATGTCGCGATGCGTGGGGTGCAACTGGATGAACCGGTCGAGCGTGCCGATCGCGTCGGTATACTTATTCTGTTGGTATTGAGCGTAAGCCTGCATCAGTTGCGCGTTGACTGCCCAAGTCGAATACGGATAATTCTGTTCGATCCGATCGAACTGGGTCACCGCCGTCGCGTAGCGCTTCTGGTTTAGCGCATCGAGGGCATTATTGTACATGTCCTCGACCGGCAGGACCGAGGCGCTGGCGGCCTCAGTGTCGGCGTCGCTGTTGCCGCAGCCCGCAGCGGTGCCGAGCACCACGACACAGCCAAGCACGCGGACGGCAATCCTGAAACATTGGAAGAAATTCGGCATCGGATGAGGTTCCATGTCCGTCGCTTATAGCATGGCGGGCGGAATGGCGAAGGGGCGTTCAGGCGCGCTGCAATTCCAGGTCGGAATAGTCGAAAGCCGGCAATACGCCGTTATCCGAGGTCATGCGCCAGTTTGCCGGGTCCGCAAACAGGGCCCGCAGCAGCTGGTTGTTGAGCGCGTGGCCGGATTTGTGCGCGACGAATTGAGCGGCGAGTGGCGCCCCGGCCAGTGCCAGGTCGCCGACCGCATCCAGCATCTTATGACGCACGAATTCGTCGGGCATGCGCAGCCCGGCCGGGTTCAGCACCTCGGCGCCATCGACCACCACCGCGTTCTGCAGGCTGCCGCCCTGGGCGAGGCCAGCCCGGCGTAGCTGGTCGATCTCGCTGGCCAGCGCAAAGGTGCGGGCCGGCGCCAGCGCGCGGCGAAAATTCTCCGACGATAGCCTAAGGGAAAGAGCCTGCCGGCCAATGGCGGGAGCGGTGAAGTCGATCGAAAGCGTCAGTTCAAGATCGCTGCTACCGGGATAGGGCTGGGGCCGAAGCAGTGCGAAGGCATCGCCATCACTGACCTCGACCGGGCGCAGAACCTGGATGGCGGCACGCGATGCCGCCTGCTCGACAATGCCGGCGCAGTCGATCAGGAACAGGAACGGTGCCGAGGAGCCATCCAATATCGGCAACTCCGGCCCATCCACCTCGACCCGGATGTTGTCGATCCCTGCACCGGCCAGCGCTGCCATCAGGTGCTCGACCGTGCCGACGCGGACCCTTGGATCATCCGGGTGGCACAGAACGGTGCAAAGCCGCGTGTCGATGACCGCGTCGAACCGAGCGGGCAGGTGGACGTCGCCGGGAAGATCGCTGCGGCAGAAGACGATGCCATGGCCGGCCGGGGCAGGATTAAGCGTCAGGGACACGCGCTCACCGGAATGAACCGCGGTGCCGACGCAGCCGATCGCCGACTTGAGGGTGCGCTGGCAGGAGCCGCCGCCCTGGAACATCGGGCTGGACTGCAGGCCGGCGGAGAACATTCCATCCATATAAATGAAGCCTAGTTTGTTGGTCACACCGGTCATGGACCAGGTGTAGAAACAAACTATGTCCGGGATATGTCCGCCGCCAGTCAATGATTGTTGCCCAATATTTCAGGGCAACGAATTGTAATTGAAGTATTGTTAGGAAAGACAAACCGTTACGTTTCGCATTGCGGCAGAAAGCATGGGGCTCTCTCTCCGCGGGCATTCCGACTGGCCGAAGGTGTCCAGCCGGAACATTTGCCCGCTCTACTCGTGGCCTTCTAGCCTGAAGTCTGCCGCCGCAAAAACGCCGGCACATCCGACACGGCTTCCTCTCCAGTCGACGGACGAATCGTCGAACGCGGCTCGATGTGGATGTCCTGACGCACCTCGGTCTGGGGCGACGGGGCGCGAACTGGCGGCGCGGGTTCGGCACCACGTCGCAGTAGGCCGGTAACCTTGGCGAAGATGCTGGAACGCGGCGCCTGCTCGGTGGGCTCCTCGGACACCGACGCCTCACGGAACAGGGTGGCAGCCGGCGGAGCCGCGCGCCGTATCGGAGCCATCGGTCGGGCGGCCGGATCCGCCGTCACCTCCATGGGCTCGGTGCGCGAGCTTTCCGTCCGCAAAACCGGGCGACGTTCGTTGACCGGTGGCCGAGCCTCATAAACCGGCATCTCGACGCCGCGTGGGCTGCCACCCGCCTCAGTGTGGCCTTCGTTGCGGCTCGAAGCCGGTGGCATGCCCGGATTGGATAAGCTGTCGCGAAGCGCCTGGGACGGCATGGCGACGGATGGCGCGCCCTGGGTATGGCCGCCGGTGCCGGGCAGCGGGATCGGGTTGACCTGCTCGGTGCCACCATTGCCGACCGATACCAGGAATGGCCGTTGCGCCTCGGCGCGGATCTGGCTGTCGATGCCGGTGGCGACGACCGAAACGCGGATCTTGCCCTCTAGCGTCGGATCGAGCGCCGAGCCGAAGATGATGTTGGCGTCCGGCGCCACCTCCTCGCCGATACGCGTCGCCGCCTGGTCGACCTCGAACAGGGTCAGATCCTCGCCGCCGGTGATGTTGATCAGCAGGCCGCGCGCGCCCGACATCGAGGTGTCTTCCAGCAATGGGTTGCTGATCGCGGCCTCGGCGGCACGGATGGCGCGGTTTTCGCCCTCGGCCTCGCCTGTGCCCATCATCGCCTTGCCCATCTCCTGCATGACGGTGCGCACGTCGGCGAAGTCGAGGTTGACCAGGCCCGGCGTCATCATCAGGTCGGTGACGCCACGCACGCCCATGTACAGCACGTGGTCGGCCATCTTAAATGCCTCCTTCCACGTCGTCTTCTCGTTCGACATCCGGAACAGGTTCTGGTTCGGGATGACGATCAGGGTATCGACGTAGTGCTGCAGCTCCTCAATGCCGCGCTCGGCGTGGCGGGACCGGCGCGAGCCCTCGAAAGTGAACGGTTTTGTCACCACGCCGACGGTCAGGATACCGCGCTCGCGAGCCATGCGCGCGATCACCGGGGCGGCGCCGGTGCCGGTGCCGCCGCCCATGCCGGCGGCGACGAACAGCATGTGGGTGCCTTCGAGGTGGCGGTAGAGCTCGTCGGCGGCCTCTTCCGCGGCGGCCTTGCCGATGTCGGGATTGGCGCCGGCGCCAAGGCCCTGGGTGATGTGCGGCCCGAGCTGGATGCGGCGATCGGCGCGACTGTGCATCAGCTGCTGCGCGTCGGTGTTGGCGACCACGAAATCGACGCCCTGCAGGTTCAGGGCGATCATGTTGTCAACGGCGTTGGTGCCGCCGCCGCCCACCCCGATCACGGTGATGCGTGGGGTGAAGTCGGTGTGGGTGGTCTGCGGAATGGTCAGGTTCAAGGTCATGTCAGGTTTTCCCAGAGGTCGTTCGAGTCTGTGAAGCGTTTTGATGTCGAATCTTTTGTGAAGTCAGTGATTAAATCCGTGCGAGGGCCGGGCGGCGGTCACACGCGGTCACGCAGGAACCTCACCAGCCGGCGCACCCAGCCTCCGGTCGGTTCGGTGTCGAGGTCGATGTCATACAGGCCACGGCCCTCGCCGGCGGCCCAGGCGAGCAGCCCGGCGGCAGCGGCAAAGGCCGGGCCGGAGGCGCTTTCAGGCAGGCCGCGCAGCCCGGCCGGCCGGCCGAGCCGCACCGGACGATCGAGGATGGTGGCCGCCAGTTCGCGCACGCCGGCGAGTTGGCTGGCGCCGCCGGTCAGCACGAACCGGGTGCCCGCGGCGCGCGCGAATCCGGACTGGTCCAGCCGCTCGCGGATCATTTCGAAAGTCTCCTCAAGGCGCGGGCGAATGATGTTGACCACGGCGCTGCGCGGCACCTTGGCGATCTGGTGGTCCTCCTCGCCGACCATCGGCACCGGCAGCAGCTCGCGCTCATCGTCGCGGCAGGACTGCACGCTGCCGTACAAGGTCTTGAGCCGCTCGGCATGCTCGGTCGGGGTCGACAGCATGCGGGCAAGATCGCTGGTGACGTGGATGCCGCCGATCGGCAGTAGCGCCGTGTGCAGCAGCTGGCCCTCGGCAAACACCGCCATGCCGGTGGTGCCGCCGCCCATGTCGATCAAGGTGGTGCCAAGCTCGCGTTCGTCTTCCACAAGGGTGGAAAGCCCCGCCGCCATCGGCGCCGAGACGATTTCGGAGATGTCGAGGTCGCATCGGCCGATGCAGGTCTCCAGCGTGCGCAGTGCGTTGCGCGCAGCGTCGATCACGTGCAGCCGGGCGGTCAGGGTGGTGCAGTGCAACCCGCGCGGATCGGCGATACCAGTGGTGTCATCGACCGAGAACGCCAGCGGCAGCGCGTGGATGGTGTCGCGGCCGTCGTACTCCGCGCGCGCCCGGCCTTCGCTGACAACTCGCCGGATGTCGCTTTCCTCGACGGCACGGCCGCCGACCGGCCACTGGACGTTGAACAGGCGGCTTTCCGGCGCGCCGCAGGATAGATTGACGGTGACGCCGCGCAGCCTTGTGTCGGCCATGTCCTCGGCTTGGCCGACACAGGCGCGGATGGCACGCTCGGCGCGGTCGAGATCGGTGATGGCACCGCCGCGCACGCCGCTACCGCGCTGCCAACCGAAGCCAAGCACGCGCAGGCTGCCGTCGCTCTCGATCCGTCCGATCAGGCAGGCGATCTTGGTGGTGCCGATATCGAGCACGCCGAACGGTCCCGTGCGTCCGTTGCGCGGCCGCGCCGGTTCCTCCGCATCGAACGGTGGCGGTGGCAGGATGCGGCGCGACAGATCGTTCATGTCAGAGCACCTGGAGTGACTGGTTTCATGCCGGTCCGCTTCATGCCGGTCCGCTTCATGTCGGACGCCTGGGTCCGGTGGCCCGGCCCGGATCGGGCCTGGTAGTATCCGGCTTGGCGTCCACCGGCGTGGGACGCAGAATAAGCTTGTCGGGCAGCCGCATGTCCACGGCCTGAAGCGGGCGATCGAGCAGCGACTGGTCCTGCTGCAGTGATTGCAGCCGGTCGAGCGCTGCGATCTCGGCACCTTCCGGCAACATCACGTCGGTGCCATTGGTCATGCGCAGGTTCCAGCGCCGTTCGCCGACCCGAATCGCCGCCATCACCCGCGCGCCCAGGCCGGGCCGGTCCGTCAGCGCGTCCAGCAGCACGCTGGCGGCGGCCGGGGCGCCGGCGCCGACGATCAGCGGCAGGCTGCCGAACTGTGCCACGTCCTGGTCGGCGACAACCAGGCCGGCGCGGTCGACCAGGGTGAACTTGCCCTGGTTCTGCCAGATCGCAAATGGCCGGCGCTCCATCAGCGCGATCACGAGGGTATCGGGCAGCCGGCGCTCGACCGTCGCGTGCTGGATCCAGGCCAGCGATTCGATGCGGGTCCGGGCGGCCTCGACCGAGAAGCCGAGGATCGGATCGCCGGGCCGCGCCCCGATGGCGGCGCGCAGCACCGGCTCGGGCGTGTTGGCGCGGCCCTCGACCACGACGCGGCGAACCCGCAGCCCTACAGTTGCGGTCAGCGCGCCGAAATTCTCACGCAGGGTGGTCACCGAACCGCCCGGTCGGGCACCGTTGGCCAGGGTCGGCGTCGCGGTGCGGACTAGCGTGTAGGCCAGAAATACGGCGATCACGACCATCGCCGATCCGGCAATGGGGCGTGAATGGCGCCGGGCGCGCCGCAGCCACATTCGCCACCGGCTGGGCCGATCATTGACCGAGTTGCGCGGCGTGCTGCGGGCATTGCCGCGTGGGGCCGCAGGGGTTGGCCGGTTCACGCGCGGCATGTCGCATGCTCCACCATCCAGGCGCACAAGGCAGGAAAGGCGATACCGACATGGGCTGCCTGCTCGGGTAGCAGCGAGGTCGGCGTTAGTCCCGGCTGTGTATTGACCTCGAGCAGCACCAGCCGTCCGCTGGCCTCGTCATATCGGAAGTCGGCGCGTGAGGCGCCGCGGCAGCCCAATGCGCGGTGGGCGGCGAGCGCCATCGCCATCGCTGATGCATAGGTTTCGGCGCCGATCGCCGCCGGGATGACATGGCGTGAGCCGCCTTCGACGTATTTCGCCGCATAGTCGTAGAAACCGTTGCTGGAAACGATCTCGGTGACTGCCAGGGCGCGGTCATCCATCACCGAAACGGTTAGCTCGCGGCCGGGAATGTATTCCTCGACCATCGCGTGGCTGCCGAATTTCCAGCCGCGCGCGATCTCGGCACGGCGGTTGTCGCCGGCATGGATGATTTCGACGCCGACCGAGGAGCCCTCGTTGACCGGCTTGATAACGTAGGGAAGCGGCATCGGGTCGGCGGCTTCCAGCTCGGCAACTGGCATCAGTCTGCCCTGCGCTACGGCGAGGCCGGCGGTAGCGAACACCGCCTTGGCGACCCCCTTATCCATCGCCAGCGCCGAGGCGCGGACCCCGGAATGGGTGTAGGGGATGCCGAGCCAGTCGAGCACGCCCTGAACCGCGCCATCCTCGCCGAACCTTCCGTGCAGCGCGTTGAACACCACATCAGGTGCCGGGGTCAGAGCCGCGATCAAGGCGGAAAGATCGGCGCCGGCATCGATCGGGCGGACCTCGTAGCCGGCCTCACGCAACGCGGAGATGACCTGCCGGCCGGAGGACAGGGACACCTCGCGCTCGGCCGACATGCCGCCATAGAGAACCGCGACTACCGTCATGATGGCACCCCGACTCGGTGGATTTCCCATTCGAGGGTGACGCCGGAGGCGGAAAACACGCGGCGGCGGACTTCGTCACCAAGCCCTTCGAGGTCGGCGGCGGTGGCGGTGCCCTCGTTGATCAGGAAGTTGCAGTGTTTCTCCGAGACGATCGCGCCGCCACGGACCAGGCCGCGGCAGCCGGCGCCGTCAATCAGCTCCCACGCCTTCATTGCAGGCGGATTTCGGAAGGTCGAACCGCCGGTGCGGGCGCGGACCGGCTGGGTCCTTTCGCGATTGTTGCCAATTTCCGCCATGTGGGCGGCGATCGTTGCCGGGGCGCCGGACCGCGCCATCAGCCGGGCGCGAACGATCACGGCACCGGCCGGGATACGGGCGTGGCGGTAGCTGAAATGCAGCTCATTGGCGGTCAGCCGGATGGTTTCGCCCGAGCGCAGCACGATCTCCGCCCAGTCCAGGCATTGCGAAACGTCGCCGCCATAGGCGCCGGCGTTCATGGCGATGGCGCCGCCGAGCGATCCCGGGATGCCGGAGAGGAATTCGAGGCCAGCCAGCCCGGCGGCGGCGGCATGCTCGGCGACGGTGACGTCGAGTGCCGCGGCGCCGGCAACGACCCCGTCGGTTTCGACCTTGATGCCGGAAAAGCCGCGCGCCAGGCGGAAGGTGACGCCTGGCAGGCCGCCATCGCGGATGATCACGTTGGAGCACGCGCCGAGCACCTGGGTCGGCACGGTATGCGGCAGCTCGTGCAGGAAATCGGCGAGATCGGAAGCGTCGGCAGGCCGTACCAGCGCCTCGGCTGGGCCGCCGACGCGGAACCAGGTTTTTTCAGACAGCGCCGCGTTGACCTGCACTCGGCCGCGCAACGGCGGTAAGGTACTTGTTAGTACGCGGATGGCTTCCAGCGCTATCATGCCGCGTCCCCGGCGCGGATATGAATCGGTGCGTCTCCGACGCGGCGCCCACCGCCGGTCTGCAACGCGGCAAGCTCCGCGGGCAGGGTCTGCGCCCATTGGGAAATATTGCCGGCGCCGAGGCAGATGACGAAATCGCCGGGCTGGGCGATGGCGAAAACCATCTCGGCAAGGTGCGCCGGGCCGGGCAGGCCGACCACCGAGCGATGGCCGCGAGCACGCAGCCCCTCGACCAGCGCGTCGCGGTTAACGCCGGCTAGGGGGGCTTCTCCGGCGGCGTAGATGTCGGTGACGATTACCGTGCCGGCATCGTTCATGCAGGTGCAGAACTCGTTGAACAGTGCGGACACACGCGAAAAACGATGCGGCTGGACGACAGCGATGACGTTGTTGGCGCCGGCCTGGCGGGCCGCCTTCAGCACCGCCGCGATCTCGACCGGGTGATGGCCATAATCGTCGATGATGGTGATGCCGCCGGCCTCGCCGGTCTTGGTGAATCGGCGTTTCACCCCCTTGAAGCCGAGGAAGGCGGTGCGCAGCGTGTTGTCGTCGATTTCCATTTCGACGCCGACGGCGATCGCCGCCAGCGCGTTCTGGATGTTGTGGTTGCCGAGCATCGGCAGCCGCATGCGGTCGATCTTGCGGGTGCGGCGGCGAGTGCGGTCGGTGACCATGACCTCGAAGGTCGAGCCGGCGCGGTCGGAGCGGACGTTCTCGGCGCGGATGTCGGCCTGCTGCGAGAAGCCGTAGGTGATGATGCGGTGATCGGACAGCCGCGGGATCATCTGCTGCACCGCCGGATGGTCGATGCACAGCACGGCGAAACCGTAAAAGGGTATGTTGGAGACGAACTGATCGTAGCCGGCAACCATCGCCTCGGGCGTGCCCCAGTAGTCGAGATGCTCGGGATCCATGTTAGTGACCACTGAAATCACCGCGGGCAGCCGCAGAAAGCTGCCATCGCTCTCATCGGCCTCGACCACCATCCAGTCGCCGGCGCCGAGCCGCGTGTTGGTGCCGTAGGCGTTGATGATGCCGCCGTTGATGACTGTCGGATCGAGCTTGGCCTGCTCCAGCACGGCGGCGATCAGGCTGGTGGTGGTGGTCTTGCCATGGGTGCCGCCGATGGCGATCGCCCATTTCAGCCGCATCAATTCGGCCAGCATTTCGGCGCGGCGTACAACCGGGATCATTTTTCCCCGCGCGGCCATGACCTCCGGATTATCGCGCCTGACCGCGGTCGAGGTGACGACGACCTGGGCGGCGCCGAGATTTTCTGGGTTGTGGCCGATCGCGACGGGGATGCCGGAGTCGCGCAGCCGGCGGACGTTGGCGCCGTCGGCGATGTCGCTGCCCTGCACCGCGTAGCCGAGGTTGTGCAGCACCTCGGCTATGCCAGACATGCCGATGCCGCCGATGCCGACGAAGTGGATGGTGCCGATCGATAGCGGCAGTGCCCTCATTTTGCGGCGTCCTGGAAGATATGCGCTTCGACAAGGTCGGCGAGGCTGGCGGCGGCATCAGCGCGGCCATGGGTGCGGGCGGCGGCGGCGGCGGCGCACAGACCGGAAGAATCCTGCAGATGCCGTTCGAGAATTCGGGTCAGGGAAGCGGCGGTGAAACTTTGCTGCGCCATAACGAGCGCGGCGCCGTTGGCGGCAAGGGCTGCGGCATTGGCGCTCTGGTGGTCGTCGATCGCGCCGGGCAGCGGAACCAGGATCGAAGGCTTTCCGGCAGCGGCAATTTCAAAAATGGTGGAGGCGCCGGCACGCGCGATCACCAGATGGGCACAGGCCAGACGCTTTTCGATATCGGTGAAGAATGTCTCGATCGTGGCGCTGACGGCCATGGTGAGGTACCCAGTCCGCACCCGGTCGATGTCCTCGGCGCGGCATTGCTGGACGATGCGCAGGCGCGCTCGCAAGCCGGCGGGCAGGGCGGCGATGGCTGGTGGAATGACATCGGAAAACACCCGGGCGCCGAGCGAGCCGCCGAGCACCAGCAGTTCGATCTCGTCCAGCGGAGGCAGGTAATTGCCTTGGGCAAGTTCGGCGATGGCCGGGCGGATCGGATTGCCGGTGACGATGGACTTTGTTCCGGCCGGAACCTTCCTCGTCGCCTCGATGCTTAGCGCCAGCACGTCGCAGGCGCGGGCAAGAAACCGGTTGGCACGGCCGAGCACGGCGTTCTGCTCGTGCAGGATCAGCGCCGGACGGCGGCCCAACAGACGGGCGGCCAGAATGGGCGCCACAGAGGGATAGCCGCCGAAGCCGACAATGGCGGCGGCATCCATCCGGCCAAGGATCTTTCGTGCCTGCACCACGCCCGCCGCGAGCGAAAGACCGGCCATCGCCGCGCGCGCCGTGCCGCGCCCGGCGACTCCGGCGCCGCGAACGGTAAAAGATTCACGGCCGGCGAAGATCGGGCTGGCGAGACTGCCGGAACGCGCGTCGGTCATCAGCACAATGCGGTTGCCCCGCGCGATCAGGGCGCTAGCCAGCGCCTCGGCGGGAAAGAAATGCCCGCCGGTGCCGCCGGCGGCGATGACGATGGGCCGCACCGGATTACCCCTCATGGAGCGTCTCCGTGATGGCGGCGGCGGGTCAGCGCTAGCAGCATGCCCATGCCCAGCGCCACGGCCAATGCCGAGGAACCGCCATAGGAGATGAACGGCAGGGTCATGCCCTTGGTCGGGATCAGCGCCAGGGAGGACGCCATGTTGACAAAGGCCTGCAAGCCGAACCCGGCGACGAGACCGGTGCAGGCCAGCACGATGAACAGATCCTGCTCGCGAACCAGGCGCAGCAACCCGCGCAGCACGATGAAGGCGAAGATGCCGAGGATGGCCAGGCAGATCAGCAGCCCGAATTCTTCGCCGGCAACGGCAAAGACAAAGTCGGCATGCGCGTCGGGCAGGTGGTCCTTGACGCTGCCTTCACCCGGGCCGCGTCCGAGCAGCCCACCATTGCCGAATGCCTCCAGTGCCATGGTCGGCTGGTAAGCGCTCTCGATCGTCGGGTGGAGAAACTTCTGCACCCGCATCTGGACATGCGGGAACAGCAGGTAGGCCGATGCGGCGGCACCGCCGAGGCCAAGCGCACCAATGCCGACCAGGAAGACGTTCAGCCCGCCGATGTAGAGCTGGATGAAGAACACCGCGGTGACCACCGCCAGCATCCCAATGTCGGGCTGCGACTTCAGTAGGAAGGCGATGATCGCAAAGATCGATACAGCGATCGGAATGCCGTAGAAGGCTGGGCTGCGACGGCCCTCGCTGATCATCCAGGCGGCGACTACGGCAAAGCAGGGCTTTAAAAACTCGCTCGGCTGCAACGACATGCCGGGCAACGAGATCCAACGCCGCGCACCCTTGATCTCCATGCCGGTGACCAGGGTCGCGGCGGTCAGGGCGAGTGCGATGACGCAGCCGATCAGCGCCAGCCTTCGGATGCCGCGCGGCGACAGCAGCGAGACGGCGACGACGACCCCACCGGCCAGTGCCAGGAAAATCACCTGCTTGAAGATGAAGATGTCGCGCGACTGGCCGATGCGTTCGGCGACCGCCGGGCTCGCTGCCAGCATCATGATGTAGCCGACGCCGATCAAGGTGCCGATGGCGCCGAGCGTCCACCGGTCGACGGTCCACCACCACCGGCCAAGCGTCGAATTGTCGGCGCGGGAAAGTGCCGGCATCAGGCGGCCCTGCCGCAGGAAAGCGCCTGAACGAGTTCCGAAAACTTTTCCCCGCGCGCCTCAAAACCGGAAAACTGGTCGAAGCTGGCGCAGGCCGGCGACAGCAGCACGGTGTCTGCCACGTGCGCCCGGGCTACTTGAAGCGCCGTGGGGACCGCGTTCTCCAACGTGCTGGCGATGTGGTGGCTGACGCCGTGCGCGGCCAGCGTCTCGGCCAGAACCGGCGCGTCGCGGCCGATCAGCTCGGCATGGACGATGCGGGGGAAGTATTCTGCCAGCGCCGCGATGCCGCCTGCTTTCGCCTGGCCGCCGGCGATCCAGACCACCCGGTCGTAGCAGCCCAGCGCCCGCGCCGCAGCATCGGCGTTGGTGGCTTTGCTGTCGTTGACGAAACTTATATCTCCGACATGACCGACCACCTGCTGGCGATGCGCCAGGCCGGCAAAGGAGCGGATCGCATCGGCGATTGTCGGGCGGTCGATGCCTAAGGCGAGCGCAATCGCGGTTGCCGCGGCAACGTTCTGGGCATTGTGCGCGCCGGGCAGTGCCGGCGCCTCATCCATCGACAGGATCTCCCCCGCCGCGTCTCGGACGGTTCCGTTGTCACACCAGAAATCCGCTCGCCGATGGCCGGAGATAGTGACCAACCGGGACGCACGGCCGTGCATCGCCGAGGCCACGGCGATACTCTCCGTGTCATCGATGCCGATGACGGCAACATCGCCCGCCAGCTGACGATCGAACACGCGGCTTTTCGCATGCGCGTAACCGTCCATGTCGCCATGGCGGTCAAGATGGTCCGGGCTGAGGTTAAGCATGGCAGCGGCATCGAACCGGATGGTTGCGATTCGCTCCAACATGTAAGACGACATCTCAAGAATATAGACGCTGTCATCATTGAGCAGCGCCAGCGCCAGCGCCGGTGTTCCGAAATTGCCGCCGATGCCGTTGGCGATGCCGGCCGCGGTCAGAATATGCGCGAGCAGCGCCGTAGTGGTCGACTTGCCGTTAGTGCCGGTGATGCCGACGAATTTTGCCTGTGACCCGGCCTGGCGAACCGCCCGGAACAGCAGCTCGGCATCGGAAAGGATCGGTATTCTTCTCTCTGACGCCCATGCCGCCAGCCGGTGCGGCTGCGGCAAGTGGTGCGGAATGCCGGGCGACAGGATCAGCGCGTCGAACGAACCCCGATCGAGGCTGGGATCGGCGATCGGAACATCGGTAATAGCGCGTGCGTTGGGCGAATCGTCCCAAGCCAGCACGTCGGCGCCGATGGCAATCAGGGCGCGCGCCACTGGCAGGCCGTTGCGTCCAAGACCGACGACGGCGAAGCGTTTTCCCGCGAACAGGTCTGGAGAAAACGATGTCATCGGATCTTCAGCGTCGCCAGGCCGATTAGGGCAAGGATTATCGAAATGATCCAAAATCGAATGACGATGGTCGCCTCGGCCCAACCCTTCTTCTCAAAATGGTGGTGCAGCGGCGCCATCAGAAACACCCGACGCTGGGTGCGCTTGTACCAAAACACCTGAATGATGACCGACACCGTTTCGACCACGAACAGGCCGCCGACGATCATCAGCACGATTTCATGCTTGGTCGCGACCGCGACGGCGCCAAGTGCCCCACCCAGCGCCAAAGATCCGGTGTCGCCCATGAACACCGCCGCCGGCGGCGCGTTGAACCACAGGAAGCCAAGCCCGGCCCCGACTAGCGCCGAGCAGAACACCGCCAGCTCGCCGACGCCCGGTACCGGGTTGAGCTGGAGATAATCGGCAAAGATGCGGTTGCCGACCAGGTAGGCGATGAGAGCAAAGACGCTGGCGGCGATGATCGTCGGCACGATCGCCAGGCCATCCAACCCGTCGGTCAGGTTGACGGCGTTGGAGCTGCCCTGCATCACGAACATTGCGAACACCGGAAAAACGAATCCGAGCGGCAACAGCAGGTCCTTGAACACCGGAAACGTCAGCGTGGTCCCAAGCGCCGATCGATTGAGCGAGACGATCCAGATGCCCGCGACCAGCCCGATCACCGCCTGGACCCACATCTTGGTGCGGCCCGACACGCCCTTGTGGCTGCGCTGGGACAACTTCTGAAAATCATCGATGAAGCCCAAGCCGCCATAACCGAAGGTGACGAACAGCACCGCCCAGACGTAACCGCTGCGCAAATCCGCCCACAGCAGGGTCGAAAGCCCGAGTGCGAACAGGATCAGCACGCCGCCCATGGTCGGCGTGCCCTTCTTCTCGACCAAATGGCGCGCCGGACCGTCCTCGCGGATCGGCTGGCCCTGGCGCTGCACCGATTTCAACCACCGGATCAGCGCTGGTCCCAACAGCAATGCCAAGACCAGCGCGGTCAGGCAGGCGACGCCCGAGCGGAAGGTGATGTAGCGGATCAGGTTGAACAGGATGAACTGGTCAGCGAGCGGGCGGAGCAGGTTGAATAGCATCAGCCGTGCCCCGCCAGCGCGGCTTCGTCGGCCAACGCCTCGATCGCGCCCACCACGTCGCGCATCCGGCTGCCGAGGCTTCCCTTGACCAGCACGACATCGCCCGACCGAAGCACGCCGGCCACAATCGGCGCCAGATCGGCGGCGGTGTCGGCATGCGCGCCGCGCTTTGCCGCAGGAATTGCGGCAAAAAGGTGGCGGGTGAGGCTGCCGCAGGTGAAAACCAGATCGGCCGCCCTGTCCACGTCGGGGGCGAGGCCGGCATGTTCGGCCGGGCCAATATCGCCGAGTTCCAGCATGTCGCCGAGCACTGCGATGCGGCGTCGAGCCGGTTGCAGCCCCAGAACGTCGAGCGCTGCACGAACCGAGGCACCCGACGCGTTGTAGCTCTCGTCCAGCAGCAGGGCGGTTCCGCCTTCCAGCTTCAGGCACCATCGCGCGCCACGACCCGATATCGGGGTGAATTTTTCAAGCGCTTCGGCGGATCGGATGGGGTCGGCGCCGAGCGCCATCGCGGCTGCCAACGCCGCGGCCGCGTTCATCGCCATGTGCGAGCCGGGAGCATTTAGCCAAAGACGAACATCCTGGCCGAGCAGGCGTATTTCGAGGTAGCTGCCGGAAGCCTCAGAGGTGACCGTCATCAGCCGCGCCTCAGCCGACTCAGATCGGCCGAAACGCAGCACACGGGCGTCGCCGGCCGCGGCCTCCATCTGCGTAAGAAAGGGACCGTCGGCCGGCAGCACGGCGGTGCCGCCCGGAAGCAGGCCCCGCAACAGGGTGGCTTTCTCGGCGGCGATGGCGTCGAGGCTGCCGAGATGGCCGACATGATTCTTCGCGATCGCCGTGATCACCGCGACATGGGGCTCGGCCAAGCGCGCCAACGGCTCGACCTCGCCGGCATGGTTCATGCCGATCTCAACCACCGCATGGACCGCGTCCGGTGGCATCCGCGCCAGGGTCAGCGGCACGCCCCAGTGATTGTTGTAGGAGGCGACGGCGGCGTGGGTGCCGGCCTGCGCCGCCAGGATGGTGCGCAGCATCTCCTTGGTCGTGGTCTTGCCGACGCTGCCGGTGATCGCCGCCAGCGCGCCGGCGAAGCGCTGCCGGGCAAAGGCGCCGAGCCGCACCAAGGCGGCCATGGTGTCGTCGGTCAGCAGCAGCTTTTCCACGCCCGGAACGGCGCGGTGAACCAGCGCGCCAGCGGCACCGGCGGCGATCGCGGCGGCAACGTGGTCATGGCCGTCGCCACTGTCGCCGACCAGCGCAACAAACAGGTCGCCGGGCTTCAGCGTCCGGGTGTCGATCGACACACCGGTCGCGGCGAATCGGGAAACCAGCCGGCCGCCGGTGGCGTTTAGCAGGTCCTCGGCGTTCCAAAGCGGCCTCATGCCAGCCGCCTGACGGTGTCGACGTCGTCGAATGGCATCGTGACGATGCCAACGGTCTGGCCCGGCTCATGGCCCTTGCCGGCGATCACCAGCACGTCGCCGGGACCGAGGTCGCCGAGGCCAGCCGCAATCGCCTTGGCCCGATCGCCAATCTCGATGGCGTCGGGGCAGGCGGCGAGTATGGCGGCGCGGATAGCGGCGGGATCCTCGGTCCTTGGATTGTCGTCGGTGACGATGGCGCGGTCGGCGAGACGCGCGGCGATGGCACCCATTATCGCACGCTTGCCGTGATCGCGGTCGCCGCCGGCGCCGAATACGACATGCAGCCGCCTGGCATGGGGCCGAAGCGCCAGCAGCAGCCGTTCAAGCGCATCGGGGGTATGGGCATAATCGACATAAACGGCCGCGCCGTTGGCCAGCCGGACCGCTAGCTCCATCCGTCCGCGCACCCCCGCAAGGCCGGACACGACGTCGATCGCGTGGTCCTCGCCGAGCGCCATCGCGAGGCCGAGCGCAAGCAGCACGTTGTCGGCCTGGAACCGGCCGGGCAGCCGGATTTCGACGTCATGCAGCCTGCCGTTCAGGCTCAGGCTCAGGCTCTGGCCGTTGGGCATCGGCGTCGCGCACAGCAGCCGAATCGTCTTTCCGGCTTCGCCCACCGTACAAAAGTCGAGCCGCCGGTCCTTCGCGATTTCGTACAGCGCGGAAAAAGTGACCGGGTCCATGTCGGCATTGGCGACAGCGATCGCGCCCG
>JAYTTA010000158.1:0-2156 GCA_043745345.1 Acetobacteraceae bacterium
CAGGAGCTACATCGCGTAGCCTGACGCCAGACGGATGTTTACCCGCCCGATCGCGACGCGGGTAGATGCGATGGACAAATTCTACTCGGCCGAGCCTACCACCAAGGTTATCTCAACAGACATCCGGATGATCCATACATCGCGATCAACGACATCCCAAAGATACGGAACCTGGAGCGGCAGTTTCTGGAAAGCTGGCAGCCGGGCGGCTGAAGGCTTGTGCTTCGCCCCCTCCCGGCATTCCTCCTGTCAACTAAAGTTTCATTGCCGCAAATCTGTCCTCGGACAATAGAGACCAGGCAATCGTTCAAAAAGGCAGGCATTGTGATCACACGTCGCGCGACTTTTTCTTCCTTGGGCTTGCTGAGCCTTGCCTCATGCTACAAGCCGGTGGTCGATGCGACCGGGACTCCCGCCGATGGCAACGCCCTGGCCGAGGCGATGCAGGCCGATCCGCGGCTGAGCATTTTCGTCGGCATCATCAAGCTGCAGTCGATGTGGCGGCCATTGCGCGCTTCAACGCGGTTGTACACCGTGTTTGCGCCCATCAACTCGGCCTTCGACAAGCTGCCGCGGGGATGGCGGTCCAACATCGCGCCGACCAGTGGCGGCGTTAACGGCGGCTTCGACAACCGGGCGCGGATCATCGGCCTGCTACGCATGCATTTCGTGGCCGGCGCCTTTCCGCCGTCGGCCTTCGCCGGGCAAAGCCAGAGAGTGCTTACCCTCGCTGGAACCGAGTTCATCGCGGACGGCACCGCACCCGGCAAGCTGACGATCCTGCTGCGTCCGAACATCGAGACGGGGATCGGCTTCCCTGATCCCGAGGATGCCGGATCGCCGATCAACGCGCTGCTACCACCGACCGAGACGGCCGGCGGGTTTATCTACCCGATCGACACGGTCGCCATACAATAGCCCCGGCTAAAATCCGAACATGTGGTCCAGCGAGAAGCCGCCGGCATCGTCCATCAGCCCGTGATAGCCGAACAGCCGGCAGGTAGTGTCGCGTATCAGTATGTAGCCGACTGGACCGGCAGCGGCGATCATTTCCGGCGCAAAGATCTCGTCGGGGCGGATCATGACCGAGCCAGAACAGGCGATGGTGATGCGGTGTTTCGTGAGGAGAACGCCGTCCGAGCCATGTAGCTCGAGGTCGGTGCCGGATCGCGGGTGCCACACCGCCGACGCCGGATAGATAAGGACAGAAAAGCTGCGTCGGCGGCCCTGTCCCAGCTTCAGGAACAGCCGAGTCGAGAGGCCTGGCGGCGGACCAGAATAGGATTGCGGCTCGTCCTTGTAGACCATCGCGGTGTTGAAGATGTGAGCGCCGAAGCTGGTTTCTGCGGTATGGCCGGTGGCGCGGTGCTCGAAACGTACCAGTGTGTGCATCCAGCCATCTGCACTGCCGCTGTCGCGGAAATCGTAGACGAGCTCGGCATGGCCGCGCCTGGCGTTGCCCACCGTGTCGAAATCCAGTGCCACGTTATGATTACGCGGAAGATTGCCGAGGAAGCGGGCTTCCAGCAGCTTTCCGGCTTCGTCGAAGATGTCGAGGCGCAGCGGCAGGCTGGACTGGCTCTCCGCCATCGGGTTGGGCTGCACGATGGTGCGGAATTGGCTGGGGTCCAGCACCGGGAACGGCAGCAGGTAGCCGCGCCCCATCGCTGCCGGCAACGTTGGAATATTAGGGTCGGGGCGCAGATCGGAACGCTCGACGTTGATGTGAGCGATGCGGGTGCGCTCGGCGCGGGTGATCTCGTAGCGCGGCCGGACCATGTGGCGGCCGGCGCGAAGCTCGATCTGGGCCGGCCAGCGCGCTTCGGGCAGCAGCTCGGCGACGTCCACTGCCACGGTCGCGAACGGGCCAATGTCGTGCGCGTAGGCGACCGGGTTCTCGGCCCCCATGCGGTCAAGCTGCAGGGTGCCGGCGGGGATGGCGACGGCGTGACTGTTCTGGACCCACAGCACAACCCGCTCGTCATGGTCAGGCGCCGGCAGGCCGGCGTAGCGGTCCGACGGCCAGGCATTGGCGTCGTGGGTGCAAGATAGGCTGGCGCCATTGTCGTTGGAGAAGGTGTCAAGCGCGTATTTGACCACGTCATGACCGGCGACGCCGATCGCGTGCAGGCAGAGCTGGCCGGTGAACGGCGGCA
>JAYTTA010000159.1:0-7884 GCA_043745345.1 Acetobacteraceae bacterium
GTTGGATTCGATGGGGCGATCGGCATGTCGGTGCTCCTTTTCTGCTGGCTACGGCGCCGGAGTGGGCACGGGCAGACCGGCGCCGCGGGCGATGAAACGCGCGAGGCTGATGCCGAGGCACGTATGCAGCGCATCCACCGCGGTTTCCTGGTCCGCTTTCTTGACGTGCTCGAGGTCGTGGTGCCCGGCATCGACCCAGAACTGGGTCAGGTCGTAGCGGCGGAACAAGGCGACGTCGGGCACGTTGGCGGCCTGCTTCAGCATTTCCAGGTATGGCGCGAAGTCAACCTTGTTTTTGAGGAACCGGTTATACTGCATGTCGATCAGCACCAGATCGCTGCCGGCGGCGCGCACCATGGCAATGCCGGCGGCAAGCGTCGCGCCCAGCTCCTCGGGCGATGCGCCATGCGCCGCCTCGACCGCGCCGGTCTGCCACAGCACCAGGGAGAAGCGCTTCTCCTTCAGTTCCTGCTGCATCAGGGTGACCATCTGCTCGGCGGACAGGCCGCGGGCGCCGCGGATGGTGAGGTGGATCTCATGCTCGGGCAGCGCCACGCGCAGGACCTCGACCATGCGGAACGGGAAGGCATGGCCGCCGCCGCCATCCTGGCCGACCGTGGTGCCGGAGCCCACGGCCAAGAACTCCACCGGCACGTCATGATGGATCGACCGGGCGAGTTGCGAAAAGACCTTGTCCGGCGTTTCGAACTCCGCCGGTGCCCGGCAGTCCGCCGGTGCTGGTTCCCAGACGCCGGATGCCGCGGCAACGGGCATCGACAGCAGGATCACGATCGGCAGCAGCAGGGCAGGAATCGCGTTGCGCATATGCTGATGCGGTATCAGGCGCCGCAGGGCCAGGCAAGGCCACGGGCGCCTGTGCCGGCGCTCGTTAAGTAACTTTCATGCGCGGCCGTAGGTGTCCTCGATGCGGACGATGTCATCCTCGCCGAGGTAGCTGCCGCTCTGGACCTCGATCAGGGTCAGCGGGATGCGTCCGGGGTTCTCCAGCCGGTGCACGCAGCCAAGGGGCAGATAGATGCTCTCGTTCTCGCGCACCGTCATAGTTTCGTGGTCGCGGGTCACCAAGGCGGTGCCGGCGACGACGACCCAGTGCTCGGCGCGATGATGGTGTTTTTGCAACGACAGCTTCTGGCCCGGCGGCACCACGATGCGCTTGACCTGGAAGCGGTCGCCCCGGATCAGGCTCTCGTAAAAACCCCACGGCCGGTAGACTCGGTTATGCGCCACCGCCTCATGGCGTTTCTTCGCCTTCAGCCGGTCGACAATCTTCTTCACGTCCTGTGACTGGTCGCGATGCATCGCCAGCACGGCGTCCTCCGTCACCACGATCACCGCATCGGTCAGCCCGACCACGGCGGCCAGCATGCCGTCGCTGCGGACGTAGCAGTTCTCCGCCCCCTCCAGCACCACGTCGCCGAGCGTCACGTTGCCGTCGGCATCCTTGGCGCCGAGTTCCCACAGCGCGTTCCAGCTGCCGACATCGGACCAGCCGAAATCCGCCGGCACCACCGCCGCGCGCCGGGTGGGTTCGGCTACCGCGTAGTCGAGGCTGATGTTGGGGCTGGCGGCGAACTCGGCCTCGCCCAGCCGGATGAAGTCGAGGTCGGTGCGCCGGGCGGCGACCGCGCCCTGGACCGCGTGCAGCACCTCGGGGGCATATTTCGCCAGCTCCTCGATCAGCACGCGGGCGGAGAACACGAACATCGCCGAGTTCCACAGATGCCGACCCGAAACGGCGAAGAGAGCGGCGTGGGCGGCGTCCGGCTTCTCGTTGAACTTTTCTATCTCGTGCACGCCGGGCGCGTCGGCCAGGGCGGCACCGACCTCGATGTAGCCATAGCCGGTTTCGGGCTTGTCCGGCTTGATGCCAAAGGTCACGATGCGGCCGTTGCGGGCGGCGACGACGGCGGCGGCCAGCGCATGGTGGAGGCCACCGACGTCAGCGATCGCGGCGTCGGCGGCCATCATCCACAGCACGGCCTCGGGATCGGTCTCGGCCACCAGCAGGGCGGCGGCGGCGATGGCGGGGGCGCTGTTGCGGCCGACCGGCTCCAGCACGATTCGCGCACCCTCGATTTCGGCGGCGCGCAGCTGCTCGGCGATGAGGAAGCGATGCTCATGGTTGCAGACCACGATCGGCGGGGTGAAGCCGGCGCCGCCCGCCCGCAGCGCGGTCTCCTGGATCATCGTGCGGTCCGAGATGAGCGGCCACAGCTGCTTGGGGAAGCTTTCGCGCGACACCGGCCAAAGCCGCGTGCCGGAGCCGCCGGAGAGGATAACGGGGACGATGCGGACATCTATCATGCGCCGTCTATTGGCAGCGGGTTTCCAACCTGTCCAGCAAGGCAGCTTGCCGGCGTTTGCGCGCCTCCGCATGATGACCGCGCCAATCACAGGCATCGGCATGAAGGTATCGGCATGACCCACCCGCAATCGCTGCGAAACGACCTGGCCGGCGCGATCCGCGACATCGTGCGCGACATCGAGCCCGGGCTGATCGAGGTCCGGCGCGACATCCACGCCCACCCCGAGCTCGGCTTCGAGGAGGTCCGCACCGCCGGCGTGGTGGCGCGCGAGCTGTCCCGGCTCGGCATCGCACACCGGACCGGCGTCGGCGTCACCGGCGTGGTCGGCATCATCGAGGGCGGGCGGCCCGGTCCGGTGCTGGCGATCCGCGCCGATATGGACGCGCTGCCGATCCAGGAGCGCACCGGCCTCGCCTTCGCCAGCAGCGTTCCGGGCAAGATGCATGCGTGCGGCCACGACATCCACACCACCACGCTACTCGGCGTCGCTGCGGTGCTGCAACAATTGGCGCCGAAGCTGGCGGGAACCATAAAGCTGGTGTTCCAGCCGGCCGAGGAAGGATTGGGCGGCATGGCGCGGATGATCGAGGACGGTGTCATGGACGGCCCGCGCATCGACATGGCGCTCGCATTTCACAATCATCCGGACATGCCGGTCGGCCAGTTCGGCTATACCGGCGGCACCAGCCTGGCGGCGTCCGACCGGTTCGAAATCAGGGTGCACGGCCATTCCGGCCACGCGGCGTTTCCACACGCGGCGGTCGATCCCATCGTCGCCGCGGCGCAGCTGGTCGGCCAGCTGCAGACGGTCGTCTCCCGCGAGGTCAAGCCGACCTGGCCGGTCGTCGTGACCGTGGGCTCGATCCATGGCGGTTCGGCGCCCAACATCATCCCCGACAGCGTCGAGCTGACGGGCACCGTGCGAACCCTGCATCCCGCCGCGCGCGATCAGGCCGAGGCGGCGATCGCGCGGCTGTGCGAGGGGATCGCGACCGGCCTGCGGGTCCGGTGCGACTTCCGCTATGAGCGCATCATGCCCGCATTGGTCAACGACGACGCGCTGCTCGACCGGGTTGTTGCCTCGATCGCCGGGCACTTCTCCGAACCGTTGCTGGAGACCGAGGCGGTGATGGCCGGCGAGGACTTTGCCATCATGGCCAACCTGGTGCCGGGCTTTCAGCTGAAGATCGGATCGAGCCAGCCCGGCCGGCGGGACGGGCTGCACAACTCCGACTACCAGCCCGACGAGGCCTGCATCGGCTTTGGCGTGCAGGCGCTGTCGTGCGCGGCGCTGGATCTGCTGTCTTGAAGGTCTGCGTCTACGGCGCCGGCGCTATCGGCGGCCATTTTGCGGCGCGGGCGGCAAAAGGCGGCGGCGAGGTCTCTGTCATCGCGCGCGGTGCCAACCTGGTGGCGATCCGGGCGGACGGACTCAGGGTCTTGGCCGATGACGACGAGTTTTGCGAAGGTGTCGTCGCGACTGACGATCCGGCAACCCTTGGTCCCCAGGACGTGGTGATCGTCACCGTCAAGGCGCCGGCGCTGCCCGCGGTCGCGGCCGGCATCGCGCCGCTGCTCGGGCCCGACACAAGGGTCGTGTTCGCGATGAACGGCATTCCCTGGTTCTATTTCCATGGCCACGGCGGCGAACTCGACGGAATGCGGCTGCCGCGCATCGATCCGGACGACGCAATGTGGCGCGCGGTCGGGCCTGAACGGGCAGTGGCCGGCATCGTCTATTCCGCCTGCGCCGTCTCGGCCCCGGGAACCATCGCCGTCAGCGGTCCGAGCAAGCTCATCCTCGGCACGCCGGACGGCCACGCATCGCCGACGACGGAGAGCCTTGCCGTGCTGTTCCGCGAGGGTGGCCTCGGCATCGACATCGCGGCCGACATGCGCCACGCGATCTGGCGCAAGCTGCTGCTGAACCTGTTCACCGGGCCGCTCTGTCTGGTGGCGCAGTCCAACATCCGCGACATGATCGCCGAGCCGGCGGCCGAGACGGCGTCACGCGCCTGCCTGGCCGAGGCGCTGGCGGTCGCGCGCGCGATGGGACACGAGATCACGATCGATGCCGACCGGCTGGTGGCAGGGCTGCACGGTATGACCCACAAGCCAAGCGTGCTGCAGGATTTTGAGCTGGGCCGGCCGATGGAGATCGACGCGGTGTTCGACGCGCCGCTGCAGCTGGCGCGCCGGAAGGGCATTGCAACACCGACGCTGGATCTGCTGGTTGGACTTATGAAGCTGAAGGCCAGGGGCTCGTCCCTTACCTTAGGTTAGGCGCGTCGAGGGGCGCTCCCCCTCGCCTGAGATCTTAGCCTGCGTCAAACTCAGCCCAGCCTTCCTGTCGGAACCCGGAGCGTCGCGCCTCGGCGCTGACCGGATGCTACTGGTCCAGCACCACTGTGCCTCCGCACGGCGCTCGTCCGGTGCGCGCGCGGTCACCAGCGAGCTGCCGCGGCGTACGCTGCCGGTTCCTTCCAAGGGGCATCAGCGCGCGACGACGTTGCCCTTGAAGTCCACCGCGACCTCGACCGGACTGCCGCGGCGCATCGCGCGACCGTGCCAGATGCCGTCCTTGTCCTTGACCATATCTGTGATGTTGGCGTAGCCGGCGCTGTCGAGGCGGGACTTGGCCTGGCCCTCGGTGAACGAGCCGGCACCGCCCTGCAGTCCGCCGCTGGAGGCTGACGACGTTGACGATTCGCGCACCGCGCCGGTGTTGCTGGAGCCATTGCCGCCAGTCGGACTGGTGGTCAATCTCATGCCGGTAGCACTGGTGCCCTGGGTGGTGGTCGCGTTGCCGGGCATGGTCATCGCGGCGCCCGGGCTGCCCGGAACCGGCGCGGTGGTCATCGGCACCGACGGGTTGATGCTGGGCGGCGTGGTCACCAACGGGTTCTGCGACGGGGACTGCACCTGGGCGTGGGCCGCCGAGCCGATGCCCAGCACCAGCGTCGTGATCAAGGCTGCTTTCATCGGATAAATTCCCGTTTTTGGCATCGGTCTATTCGGTCTGGGGCTCAATCCGGGACCGGGGTCGAAGTTCCGGGTTTCACAACACGGATCATTGACGCGCAAACGCGGCCCGACTATAAGCCCGCGCTTGCGACGAGCACCCGATCTCCATCGGGATTCGGGACCTTCCGACGCTGGCCTGCACGCAATGGAGAGACCCGGTGAAGCGCACCTATCAACCATCCAAGCTGGTCCGCAAGCGTCGCCACGGGTTTCGCGCGCGCATGGAGACCGTCGGCGGCCGCAAGGTCCTGGCCAACCGACGCGCAAAGGGCCGCAAGCGCCTTTCCGCCTAAGGCCATGCCGTTGAGGCCCGATCGCCGATGGTCGATTTCCGGATGGTCAACCCCGAACGCCTAACCCCTCCCCTGCGCCTGAAACGCCGGGCAGAATTCCTTGAGGTAGCCGGCAAAGGACGCAAGGCGCCGATGCCC
Organism: Acetobacteraceae bacterium; assembly: GCA_043745345.1. Lineage (GTDB taxonomy): Bacteria > Pseudomonadota > Alphaproteobacteria > Acetobacterales > Acetobacteraceae > PALSA-911. Next base: position 5,783 of record JAYTTA010000159.1, read on the forward strand.
GGGCTTGTGCTACAGGCACTGACCCGCGCCGAACCCGCGCCGCTCCGGCTTGGCTTCACGGTTACCAAGAAGGTCGGCAACGCTGTCGTTCGCAACCGCACCCGGCGGCGTCTGCAGGAAGCGGCCAGGGTGCTGCTGACCCGGATGCCGGTTCACGGTGTCGATCTGGTGCTGATTGGCCGCGCCGGTACCAACAAGCGGACATTCATCGAGTTGCAGTCGGACATCCGCCGCGCGATGAAGAAGCTTGGCGTGATTTCTTGATCGGTTTTTTGCGCCGGCTGTTTCCACCGGCCGGTCCGGTCGCCACTTTGGCTATCGCCGTGGTGCGCCTGTACCAGTATACGCTGCGCGGCGTGATTGGATCGAACTGCCGGTTCCATCCAAGCTGCAGCGACTACGCGGTCGAGGCATTGGCCACTCATGGCGCGCTGCGCGGCGGCGCTTTGGCCGCGTGGCGCATCCTGCGCTGCAATCCGTGGAGCGCCGGCGGCGACGATCCTGTACCGAATTCGCCGAATGGCGCGGCTGACACTTGCCGGATGGAGCCTTGATGGACCAGAAGCGCCTGATTCTCGCGATCGCGATCTCGGTCGCCATCCTGCTCGGCTTCCAGCTGCTGGTCCGCCCGCAGCTGCCGCATCTGCCGGCACAGCTGGCGACCGAGACGCCGGCCGCGAACACGTCCCGTGCGGACGGCAATCCTGGCACCCCGGTTGCGATCTCGCCCGGCGCGGTCGGGCGCGCCGTGCCGAAGGATGTGCCCCGGATACAGATCTCGGCCAACCGGGTGAGAGGCTCGATCAGCCTGCTCGGCGGGCGCATCGACGACCTCGTGCTGACCGACTACCGCGAGACGCTGGAGGCTAATTCCCCCCTTGTTCGTCTATTGGAGCCGCGCGCTGATCCGCATCCGTACTATGTCCAGTATGGCTGGAGCGCGGCGCCGGGCGTGACCCTGGCGCTGCCCGATTCTGATACCACGTGGACGGCCTCTGCCGACACGCTGAGCACCGGCAAGCCGGTGACGCTGTCGTGGAACAACGGCGCCGGGCTGGTGTTCGAGCTGATATTCGACATCGACGAGAACTATATGTTCAGCGTCCAGCAGCGCGTGCGAAACAACACTGACGCTGCGGTCTCGCTGTATCCATGGTCGCGAATCCGGCGCGACTACCTTCCAGGCACGGCCGGCTATTCGGTGCTGTTTGAAGGACTGCTCGGCATCGTCAACGGCACGCTGAAGGAAGTTAGCTATTCCAGCGCCAAGAGCCAGGCTGACAAGCGCCAGGACAATGGCATCGCCGAAGACGCGACCAGCGTCGGCGGCTGGGTCGGCGTCACTGACAAATACTGGCTGACCGCGCTGGTGCCGGACCAGTCGGTCCACAGCCACGTCAATTTCCGTCATTTCAAGGATGACGGGGAGCATTTCCAGGTCGATTACGCGACGGTCGATGCGCAGGTGGTGGCACCGGGCGCCGAGGCTTCGCTGTCGTCGCATCTATTTGCCGGCGCCAAGGTGGTGCGGCTGCTGGACCGCTACGGCACCGACCTGGGCATCCCGAGCTTCGACAAGGCGGTGGATTTCGGCTGGTTCTACTGGATCACCAAGCCAATCTTCTATGCGCTCGACTGGCTGAACGGCCTGCTCGGCAACTTTGGGCTGGCGATTTTGGCCTTCACCGTATTCGTCAAACTATTATTTTTTCCTCTCGCCAACTACTCCTACCGGTCGATGAGCCGGATGAAGCTGCTCGGGCCAAAGATGACGGCGCTGCGAGCTGAGTACAAGGACGACCCGGCCCGGCTGCAGAAAGAGACGATGGGTTTGTACAAAGCGGAAAAAATCAATCCAGCCAGCGGCTGCCTGCCGATGCTGGTGCAGATCCCGGTGTTTTTCTCGCTCTACAAGGTCATCCTGGTCACCATCGAGATGCGCCAGGCGCCGTTCTTCGGCTGGATCCGCGACCTTTCCTCGGTCGATCCGACCAACGTGTTCAACCTGTTTGGGGTGCTGCCGTTCGACCCGTCGCAGTTTTCGCACTACCTGCATCTCGGCATCTGGCCGCTGATCATGGGCGTCACGATGTTCGCCCAAC
>JAYTTA010000160.1:0-2152 GCA_043745345.1 Acetobacteraceae bacterium
GGGTGATCCAGACTCAGGTGACAGCCGACCCGCCGGCCGCAAGGCTGTCGGATGGGATCGATCATTTCGGCAATCATGTCATCTGGATGTTCCATGACTTCCCGCACCAGCATTTTCTGGTGACGCTGGAGGCCGAGATCGACGTTGCGCCGCCGCCGCCGCCGGATCCCGCCATGACGCTGCCCTGGGAGCAGGTGGCGAGTGCCTGCCGGCGCGATGCGTCGGCATGGAAAGCCGCCGAATTCGTTTTTCCGTCTGCCCGCGCGCCGGCCGACGGGGCGGTCGCCGTCTATGTCGAAAAATCATTCCCGGCCGAACGGCCCATCCTGGCTGGGCTGCTGGACCTACTCGCCCGCATCCGCCGCGATTTCAAGTTTCAGTCCGGTGTGACGACGATCACGACGCCGGTTGGCCGCGTGCTCGAACAGCGCGCCGGCGTCTGTCAGGATTTTTCCCACCTGATGATCTCCGGCCTGCGCGGGCTCGGCCTGCCGGCGCGCTATGTCTCCGGCTACATCCGCACCCGCCCGCCAGCCGGCATCGCGCCTCGACGTGGCGTTGATCAGTCGCACGCCTGGGTCGGCTGCTGGCTTGGCCCCGTACATGGCTGGATCGACCTTGATCCGACCAACAACCTTATTGTCGCGGATGAGCATGTCGTGCTCGCTTGGGGCCGCGATTTCGGCGATGTCAGTCCGGTGCGCGGCGTCATCCTTGGCGGCGGCCGTCACGGCATCAAGGTCAGCGTCGACCTGCAACCGGCATAGTCAGGAAGCTCGCTCATGCGCTTAGGTATCGTCGCCATACCGCAGCCGGCCTCAAACCTGACACCGCGCGCCACCATCGACCGCGTCGTAGAGTTCGGCCGTCAGGTCGAGGCGCTGGAGTTCTCCGGCTTGTGGGTCACCGACGCGCTCGGCCGCGGCCGCCCGACCCTCGATCCATTGCTTTTCCTGGCGGCCTTGTGCGGCGAAACCAGGCGCATCGAGCTCGGCACCTGCGTCGTGCAGATCCCCCTGCGCCATCCGGTCGAGCATGCCCATCGCGTCCAAACCTTAAACCTACTTGCCGCCGGCCGGCTACGTCTCGGCGTCGGCTCCGGCTCGACCCAGAATGATTTCGACGCCGTGCAGGCCGATTATCCCGGACGCTTCAAGACGCTGCCGAAATCGTTACAAATCATGCGTCGGATCTGGGCCGGAGAGGCTGTGTTCGGCCCCGCGATCTCGCTCTGGCCGAATACCAAGGGCGGGCCGCCGGTGCTGCTCGGCGCCTGGCGCAGCGAGCGCTGGATTAACCTGGCGGCCCAGCATTGCCAGGGTTGGATCGCCTCCGGCATCCACAGCAAGTGGGAGGACATCGAGATCGGCACCGCGATGTACCGCGCTGCCGGCGGCGCGCGCGCCATCGTCGCTAATATCCTGACTGACCTGCGCCCGAACCCTGCGGTGAACCCGCTGGCCCATCACGTCAATCTGTCGATTCACTCATCGGCAACCGGGCGCGACATGCTCCGGCGTCTGGCTGATATTGGCATCGACGATGCGTTGCTGATCTGCCCGTTCGACGATCCGGGCCAGCTTGAGGCGATTCGGGCGTTGCATTCGTAAGCAAGAAGACATTGGGCTCTGCCCCAAACCCCGCAAAGGGGCAATCGCCCCTTTGAACCGCTCATCTTAGGTTAGGCGCTCTCGGGCGCTACCCGAGCGGGGTTTGGGGCCGGGCCCCGTCCTTGCTTAGTTGCCTGCGGCGCCAAACACTTCCGAGTTGTGCTCGCCAAGTCTCGGGCTGTCAGCGACAGGATGCGCCCGTTGGCCGTCGAACGAGATCGGCAGACCCACCACCCTCATTTCGCTGCCGGGCAGGGAGCGCATCAGGTCCATCGCGGCCAATTGCTCGGTCCGGGACAGCTCGGCGATGTTGTTGACTGGGGCGCAGGGTACGCCGGCGCGCTCGATGATCGCCATCCATTCGTCGCGGATGCGGGTCGCCAGCACGGAGTTCATTTCCGCGACCAGCGCATCGCGGTGCTCGGCGCGGCGGCGGCCGTCGGAAAAGCGTGGATCGGTTGACCACTCCGGATGGCCCATGGCGGCGGCGAGCTTGACGAACAGTCGGTCGTTGCCGGCGGCGATGCAGATTGGCCGGTCTG
>JAYTTA010000161.1:0-2149 GCA_043745345.1 Acetobacteraceae bacterium
CGGCCAGCACGCGCTGTGCTGGGTGCATGCGGAACGACTGGTGCATAAGCTGGACACCTTCACCGCCAAGCATCGCGCCGCCCAGAAGCTGGTGCGCGGCATGATTTGGAGGTTTTACGCCGCTTTGAAAGCCTATCGGCTCAAACCCAGTCCGCGCCTGTAGCGCGACAATCAGGATGAGACAGCGCGACAATCAAGGTGAGACTGAGTGATCGCGACGGCGTCACCATGTTCGGGTTGATTGTCGCTGGCAAGCGTTATGTCTGGGTCTGATTGTCGGTGCGCGACAGATCGGTGTTTCCCTTAATTGTCGCGCGCATGGGGGGCCGTCCCGGCCCCTTCTGTTTGCGTTCGAGAGCGGCGCGACGCCGGTAGCTGTCGACATTGATCTCGAAGATGGTGGCGTGGTGCACGAGCCGATCGACCGCGGCCAAGGTCATGGCTGGATCGGGGAAGACCTTGCCCCATTCGCCGAACGGCCGGTTGGCGGTGATGAGGGTGGAACGGCGCTCGTAGCGGGCGCTGATGAGTTCGAACAGAACAGAGGTTTCCGCCTGATCCTTGCTGACGTAAGCGAGGTCATCGAGGATCAGGAGGTGGAAGCGGTCGAGCCGGTTGATGGCAGCCTCCAGCGCCAGTTCGCGCCGCGCGGTCTGGAGCTTTTGGACCAGGTCGGAGGTGCGGGCGAACAGCACGCGCCAGCCATTTTCGATCAGCGCAAGACCGATGGCTGAGGCCAGGTGGGTTTTCCCGCCACCTGGTCCGCCGAGCAGGATCAGATTGGCGCCGTTGTCGATCCAGCCATCGCCGGCACACATCGCCATGACATGGGCCTTGGAGACCATTGGGACCGCTTCGAACTCGAAGCCGTCGAGGGTTTTCCCAGGCGGCAACCGTGCTTCGAGCAGATGCCGCTCGATACGGCGTTGATCGCGTCCAGCGATCTCGTGTTCGGCCAGAGCTGCGAGGAAGCGTGCGGCGGGCCAGCCTTCCTTGTCGGCCCGTTCCGCGAAGGCCGGCCAACCCTGTTTGATCGCAGGCAGCCGGAGGTCGTTGAGAATCAAGGTAAGGCGGGCGCTGTCGATGCTTTGGGTCATGCTGCTTCTCCCGTGCGATCGCCCAGGAGTTCTTCGTAGGCGTCGAGCCGCATGAGTTGGACGTTCCCCTCCGGCAGGGCCGCGGAATCGGGCGCGAAGCGTCCGCGCAGAGCCACCATGTCGGGCAGCCGGTCTGCCGCGAGGTCCTCGGCGAGGATGGCGGCAAGTTCGGCCTCGCATCCCCGGTCATGGGCGAGGGCCAGAAGATCGACCATCAACCGGCAGGCTGGTTTTTCCGCGACATGCTCGATCAGCCAACCGAAAGTCAGCCGGTAGGCGTCGCGGGGGAAGAGTTGCTCGCGGTAAACGAGGTTGAGCAACGCCATTGGCTTGCGCCGCAGGGCGTGGATGACATGGTGATAATCGACAACATGGCCGTGCTTGCCCGTGACGGTGGAACGCCCGCGCGTCAAGGTCATGAGCGGGGTGCCGCCGATGAACAGATCGAGGCGGTCATCGTGCAGGCGAACCCGCAACCGGTGCCCGATGAGCCGTGATGGCACGGTGTAGAACACCTTTTTGAGCGTGAAGCCGCCGGACGAGGTCACGGTGACGATGATTTCCTCGTAATCGGCACTGCGCTGTCCGGGCAGCGCCTGCAACGCCGGCCGCTCGGTCTCGATCCGTTTGGTCAGGCGAGCATTTACCCGGCTGACGATCTCGCCAATGAAGCAACGGTAGGCGGGGAGATCGGCGAAGTCGTTGGTTCCCCTCATCAGCAGTGCGTCTTTCACCGCTTTCTTCAGATGGCCATGCGGACTTTCGATCGCGCCGTTCTCATGCGCCACACCCCGATTGTTGCGCGTTGGCTGCATGCCGTAATGAGCGCACAGCGCGTCGTAACGCTGTGTCAGGTCCTCGCGCGCATCCGCGTTCAGATTGCGGAACGCGGCCGAGAGGCTGTCGCTGCGATGCTCGCGCGGCGAACCGCCGATCGCCCACAGCGCGTTCTGTAGCCCTTCGGCCAGCGCCACGAAGCTCTCGCCGCCGAGGATGACATGGGCGTGCTCAAAGCCCGAATACGCGAGCCGGAAGTGGTAGAGCCGATGATC
>JAYTTA010000162.1:0-7852 GCA_043745345.1 Acetobacteraceae bacterium
ACCAAGCCAGAAATCAAGGCGGCGGTCGAGGGCCTGTTCGGCGTTAAGGTGAACAGTGTCAACACGCTGGTTCAAAAAGGCAAGACCAAGCGGTTCAAAGGCCGTCCGGGCGTGCGCTCGGACGTCAAGAAGGCGATTGTCAGCCTGGCCGACGGCCAGACTATCGACCTCACGACCGGCCTTTCGTGATCCGGATTTAGGGCAGATACGATGGCACTCAAGCAATTCAATCCAGTCACGCCCAGCCTTCGCGGCACGGTCCTAATTGACCGTTCCGAGTTGTGGAAGGGTAAGCCCGTCAAAGGGCTCACCGAAGGCAAGAGCCACACCGGCGGGCGCAACAATCACGGTCGCACAACGTCGTTCTTTCGTGGCGGCGGACACAAGCAGTCGTACCGTTTCGTCGATTTTAAGCGCCGCAAGTTCGACATGGCGGGCGTCGTCGAGAGGCTGGAGTACGACCCGAACCGCACCGCGTTCATCGCGCTTATCAAGTATGGCGACGGCGAGCTGGCCTATATCCTAGCACCGCAGCGCCTACGCGTCGGTGACCAGGTAGTCGCTGGCAGCAAGGTCGATATCAAGCCGGGTAACGCGATGCCGTTGGGCTCAATTCCCGTCGGCACTATCATCCACAATATCGAGATGAAGCTTGGTGCGGGTGGGAAGATTGCGAGAGCTGCGGGCAACTATGCTCAGCTGGTTGGCAAGGATGGCGGCTACGCTCAGATAAAGTTGATGTCGGGTGAGCTTCGCATGGTCCGGGCCGAGTGCATGGCCTCGATCGGCGCGGTGTCGAACCCCGACAACATGAACCAGAGCATTGGCAAGGCCGGCCGTGCGCGCTGGATGGGCCGCCGGCCGCATAACCGCGGCGTCGTGATGAACCCGGTCGACCATCCGCATGGCGGCGGCGAGGGTCGCACCTCAGGCGGCCGCCATCCGGTCACGCCATGGGGCAAGCCGACCAAGGGCTACAAGACCCGTCTGAACAAGCGGACCGATGACCTGATCATCCGCCGCCGCAACAAGGGCAAGTAAGACAATGACCCGGTCCGTCTGGAAGGGCCCGTTTGTCGACGGGTATCTGTTGAAGAAGGCCGACACGTCGCGCGCCTCCGGTCGCAACGAGATCATCAAGATCTGGTCACGGCGTTCCACCATCCTGCCGCAGTTCGTCGGGCTGACGTTCGGCGTCTATAACGGTCACAAATTCCTGCCGGTGCAGGTCAACGAGAACATGGTCGGGCACAAGTTCGGCGAGTTCTCGCCGACGCGCACCTTCACCGGCCACTCGTCGGACAAGAAGGCGAAGCGGGGCTAACATGAGCAAGCCGAAAACCCCTCGCACGCTGAACGAGACGGAGGCGCAGGCTATTCTGCGCAACGTCCGCATCAGTCCGCGCAAATTGAATTTGGTTGCTGGCCTGATCCGCAACCAGCCGGCGGCGTCAGCTGTCGCCACTTTGACCTTTTCGAAGCGGCGTATCGCGCACCAAGTTCGAAAAGCCCTGGAGAGCGCCATCGCCAATGCCGAGAATAATCACCAGCTCGACGTCGACCGTTTGGTTGTGACCCGCGCTGAAGTCGGCAAGTCGGTGGTGATGCGCCGGTTCCAGGCGCGCGGCCGTGGCCGGTCGGCGCGCATCGAGAAGTGGTTCAGCCACCTCAAGATCGTGGTCGCCGAGCGTGCGCAGGAAATCGTACCGGATACAACCAAAACCGTGCAGAAGGCGGCATAGAGGATGGGTCACAAGGTCAATCCGATCGGGCTGCGGCTTGGTATCAACCGCACCTGGGACAGCCGCTGGTTTGCCGGCGCCGACTACTCGAAGCTGCTGCATGACGATTTGAAGCTGCGTACTCATCTGCGCACGAAGTTGTCGGGTGCGGGCGTCTCGCGAGTCGTTATCGAGCGTCCGGCCAAGAAGCCGCGCGTGACGATCTATGCGGCGCGTCCGGGCGTGGTGATCGGTAAGAAGGGCCAGGACATCGAGGTGCTGCGCAAGGCGCTAAGCAAGATGGCCAAGTCCGAGGTGTCGCTCAACATCGTCGAAATCCGCAAGCCGGAGATCGACGCGACCTTGGTTGCCGAAAACATCGCCCAGCAACTGGAGCGCCGGGTGGCGTTCCGTCGCGCTATGAAGCGCGCTGTGCAGTCGGCGATGCGGCTTGGCGCACAGGGAATTCGGATCAATTGCGGCGGCCGCCTCGGCGGCGCTGAGATCGCCCGGGTTGAGTGGTATCGCGAGGGCCGTGTGCCATTGCACACGCTGCGCGCCGACATCGATTTCGGCGTGGCGACTGCGAAGACGACGTATGGCACCTGCGGCGTGAAGGTCTGGATTTTTAAAGGCGAGATCCTGACCAACGACCCGCTGGCGCAGGATCGCCGAGCGGCCGAACAGGCGCCGCAGCGTTAAGGAAATACTACGATGATGTCTCCCAAGCGGACCAAGTACCGCAAAGCTCATAAGGGTCGTATTCACGGGCTTGCCAAAGGCGGCACAGCCTTGAATTTCGGCGCATTCGGCCTGAAGGCGTTGCAGCCGGAGCGGATCACCGCGCGCCAGATCGAAAGCGCACGCCGTGCGATCACCCGCGCCATGAAGCGTGCCGGCCGGGTCTGGATCCGGATTTTTCCGGATGTCCCGGTCACCACCAAGCCGGCTGAAGTCCGCATGGGCTCTGGCAAGGGCAGCCCAGAGTTCTGGGTGGCACGGGTCAAGCCGGGCCGCATTATGTTTGAGATCGACGGCGTGACGGCGGAGTTGGCGCGTGAGGCGCTGACGCTCGGCGCCGCAAAGTTGCCGATCAAGACCAAATTTATCCAGCGTATCGGAGATGCCTGAGATGGCGAAGTCGACCTTCACACGGCCCGCTGACGTGCGTGCGAAAAGCGTGGACCAGCTTGCGTCCGGCCTGCTCGATTTGCGCCGCGAGCAGTTCAACCTGCGCTTTCAGCGGGCGACCGGCCAGCAGGAAGGTCAGGGCCGGATTAAGCAGGTCCGCCGTGAGATCGCCCGCGTGAAAACCATCCAGGCGGAGCAAGCCCGCTCCGCCGTCAAGTCCTGAGAGGAGTAGGGCGATGCCAAGGCGCGTCCTGACCGGGCGAGTGACCAGCGACAAGATGGACAAGACGGTTACCGTCCTGGTCGATCGTCGCATCATGCACCCGCTGTACAAGAAGTTCATTCGCCGTTCGAAGAAGTATGCGGCGCATGACGAGATCAACCAGTGCGAGACCGGCGACAAGGTCCGCATCGAGGAATGTCGGCCGATCAGCAAGCGCAAGACATGGATCGTGGTCGAGCGCAACGGCGACCGCGTTGCGGGCACCGAGGCGTTCCTCGGCAACGTTGCCGCCGACCAGGCCGAGCATGCCGCAGAGCTGGCAGCGGCTGCTGCGCAGGCTCCCGCAGATCACGCCTCCGGCGCGTCGGCTTAGGAGATATTAAATGATCATCGTTGAAACCAACCTTGAGGTTGCCGACAACTCCGGCGCCCGTCGCGTCCAGTGCATCAAGGTGCTTGGCGGATCGAAGCGTCGCGTGGCCTCTGTCGGCGATGTGATCGTGGTGTCGGTCAAGGAAGCCATCCCCCGCGGCAAGGTCAAGAAGGGCGACGTGCACCAGGCCGTGGTGGTTCGCACTAGCTTCCCGGTGCGGCGCCCCGATGGCTCGGCGATCCGGTTCGACCGCAACGCGGCCGTATTGATCAACAAGCAGCAGGAGCCGATAGGCACCCGCATATTCGGCCCGGTGGTTCGCGAGCTGCGTGGCAAGAAGTTTATGAAGATCATCTCGCTCGCGCCCGAGGTCTTGTGATGGCTGCCCGTATTCGCAAGGGTGACACCGTCATCGTCATCACCGGAACCGACAAGGGTCGCCGTGGCGAGGTTCTGAGCGTGATGCCGAAGGATGACCGTGCGGTCGTCCAGGGCGTGCGCGTTGCAAAGCGCCATACCAAGCCGACCGGCATGGGCCAGCCCGGCGGCATCATCGAGCGTGAGGCGACCATCCACCTTTCGAACCTGATGTTGATCGATCCGAAGTCGGAGAAGCCGACCAAGGTCGGCTTTCGAGTGCTGGACGGCGGCAAGAAGGTGCGCGTCGCGCGGGTCACCGGCGATGTGATTGAGAGCTGAGGAAAAGACCGTGAGCGAAACCGAAACCAAGCGCGCCGAGCGCATCTCGCCAAGGATGCAGCAGCGCTATATGGACGAGATCCGGCCCAAGCTGCAGTCGGAGTTTGGCTATAAGAATCCGATGCAGGTGCCGAAGCTTGAAAAGATTGTCATCAACATGGGTGTCGGCGAGGCTGCCGGCGACCAGAAGAAGCTGGATGCCGCCGTTGCCGAGTTGACCCTGATCGCCGGCCAGCGTCCGGTGAAGACAGTGGCAAAGAAGGCGATAGCCGGCTTCAAGATTCGCGCCGGTCTACCGATCGGCACCAAGGTGACGTTGCGCAAGACCCGGATGTACGAGTTCCTTGACCGGCTGGTGACGATCGCCATGCCGCGCGTGCGTGATTTTCGTGGCATCACCGGCAAAGGCTTCGATGGCCGTGGCAACTTCGCCATGGGGCTGAAGGAGCAGATAATCTTCCCGGAGATCGTCTACGACAAGGTCGACAGCATCCGCGGTATGGACATCGTCTTCGTCACCACGGCAAAAACCGATGCTGAGGCGAAGGCACTATTAAAACTGTTCGACGTGCCGTTCGCGGCTGAGCCGGCGAAAACGGGTAGCTGAACGGATCGACCGGCCCTTCTGGGCTTTGTGAAAAGAGTTTTGGAACACCGCCGGGGATCTTCCCGGGACCGGTTCCGGAGGTAAAGACAGGATGGCCAAGACTTCTTCGGTCAACCGCAACACCAAGCGCGAGCGCATGGCGAAGCGGGATAAAGGCAAGCGCGGCGTGCTCAAGGCGATCGTCATGGACCGCACGTTGCCGGTTGAAGATCGCTTTAATGCAACGCTGAAACTGGCCGAGCTACCGCGCAACGGCGCCAAGGTCCGGGTCAGGCTGCGCTGCGAGCTGACCGGCCGGCCACGCGCCAACTATCGTAAATTCAAGCTCTGCCGTATCGCGCTGCGTGAGCTGGCCAGTTCCGGGCAAATCCCGGGCATGGTCAAGGCGAGCTGGTAGGAACGGCAAATGTCACTTTCCGATCCATTGGGCGACATGCTGACCCGCATCCGCAACGCGCAGCGCGCCCGCCACACGGCATGCGTGGCACCGGCGTCAAAGCTGCGGGCGAATGTGCTGGATGTGTTGAAGCGCGAGGGCTTCATCCGCGGTTTTGCAGCCGAGGAGGAGCGGCCCGGCGTTGCGCTGCTGCGCATCGAGCTGAAATACAACGAGGGCGAGCCGGTGATCAAAGAAATCACCCGCGTCTCCAAGCCCGGCCGGCGGGTCTATTCGAAGATCCGCGAGCTGCCTCGGGTCTATGCCGGGTTGGGTATTTCCATCCTTTCTACGCCGCGTGGCGTGATGAGCGATGCCGAGGCCCGCGCCGCCAATGTCGGCGGCGAAGTCCTTTGCCGCGTATTCTGACGGGGGCACAGCAATGTCACGCGTAGGCAAATATCCCGTCGAGATCCCGGCCGGCGTCCAGGTCGCGATCATCGGCCGCCGGCTGACCGCCAAGGGCAAGCTCGGCGAGCTCGGCCTCAATTTGACCGACCACATCGATGCGGCCGTCGAGGGCAACACGGTCCGCGTCACGCCGCGCGGCAACGCGGCGCCGGCGCGGATGATGTGGGGCACCACCCGTTCACTGGTCGCCAGCATGGTGCAGGGCGTGTCGGTTGGCTTCACTAAGTCGATGGAGATCACCGGCACCGGCTTTCGCGCCTCCGTTCAGGGCTCGAACCTGGTGATCAATCTCGGCTTCTCGCACGACGTGGTCTATCCGGTGCCCGCGGGTATCAAGATCACCTGCGAAAAGCCGACGGCGATCAAGGTCGCGGGTGTCGACAAGCGCTTGGTTGGCCAGGTGGCGGCGGAAATCCGCGCTTGGCGTCCGCCTGAGCCGTACAAAGGCAAGGGCGTGAAATACGAAAATGAAGTAATCCTTCGGAAAGAAGGAAAAAAGAAGTGACGAGCTTCAGCAACACGCAGGCGAACGATCATGGCTGACAACAAGGGTTTGCAGGATCGCCGGCGCGCGCGGCTGCGGTATCAGCTGCGCCGCAAGTCCGGCGGGCGTCCGCGCCTGTCTGTGTTCCGGTCAGGCAAGAACATTTACGCCCAGGTCATCGATGATGCGGCCGGCCGGACGTTGGCCTCGGCCTCCACGCTAGACAAGGACCTCAAGCCCGGCCTGCGCCACGGCGCCGATAGGGATGCGGCGACCGCGGTCGGCAAGCTGGTCGCCGAGCGGGCGCTGGCCGCTGGGGTGACCGAGGTTGTGTTCGACCGCGGCTCGTATCTCTACCATGGTCGCGTCAAGGCGCTGGCCGAGGCTGCCCGCGAGGGCGGTCTGGCTTTCTAGGAAAAAAATATGGCACAGCATTCAAGGGACGGCGGTGGCCGTGGCGGCCGGGAGCGCGATCGGGATCGCGATGGCGGCGATGACATCATCGATAAGCTGGTCACGATCAACCGTGTCGCCAAGGTGGTGAAGGGCGGCCGCCGGTTTGCCTTCGCCGCCCTGGTCGTGGTCGGTGACCAGAAAGGCCGTGTCGGTTACGGTGCGGGTAAAGCACGCGAGGTGCCCGAGGCGATCCGCAAGGCTACCGAGCGCGCTAAGCGCAAGATGATTCGGGTGCCGATGAAGGAAGGCCGCACCCTGCACCATGATGTCGAGGGCGTGTTCGGCGCCGGCCACGTCGTATTGCGTTCGGCTGCGGCCGGCACGGGCATCATCGCCGGCGGCCCGCTGCGTGCTGTGTTCGAGACGTTAGGCATTGGCGACGTGGTGGCAAAAAGCCTTGGCAGCCGCAACCCACACAACATGGTCAAGGCGACATTCGCTGCTTTAACGCGTTGTGCCTCGCCGCGGTCGGTGGCAATTCGCCGGGGCAAGAAGGTTTCTGACCTGCTCGGCCGTCGCGATGCGCCGGATGCCGCCGGCGAGATGGCGTTGGAGGGTGCAGATGCTTGAAGATACAACTGTCACTCGCGGGCCGGAAGGTCCGGCGCTTCCGGGGAAGAAGGTTCGCGTCACCCAGATCGCCTCCGGTCTCGGTCGCAAGCCCGGGCAGATCGGGACGCTGATCGGGCTGGGGTTGAACAAGATGCGGTCGACCCGTGAGCTTGAGGACACGCCCTCAGTTCGCGGCATGATCCGCAAGGTTGCTCATCTGCTGCGAGTCGAGGAACTGTCCTAAGGCGTAAGCCCAGGACAGCAGGGGATTGCCATGAAGCTCAATGAACTGCGCGACAATGCGGGCGCGCACCTGAAATCGAAGCGGCTCGGCCGCGGCATCGGGTCCGGCAAGGGCAAGACGTCCGGCAAGGGCGTCAAGGGCCAGAAGGCACGTGAGGGCGTGGCGATCAACGGTTTTGAGGGCGGCCAGCTGCCGCTCTATCGCCGGCTGCCCAAGCGCGGCTTCAACAATATCTTTCGGAAGACCTACGCGCCGGTCAATCTTGGCACGTTGGACAAGGCGATTGAATCCGGCCGCATCGATGGCTCACAGCCGATCACGGAGCTGGTTCTGCAAAATGCCGGCTTGGCACGCAGCGGCGGCGTCAGCGGCGTTCGCCTACTAGCCACCGGTGAAATCACCAGGGCGATCGACATCACCGTGTCCGGCGCTTCAGCGGCCGCAATCACGGCGATCGAAAAAGCTGGCGGCAAGATCGTAACGACGGTCGCAAAACCTGTTCCCGCGGAAGAGGT
>JAYTTA010000163.1:0-7834 GCA_043745345.1 Acetobacteraceae bacterium
CCCCCAGCGCAGATCGTTATGCACGGGCCGGCCGTCGCGCTCCATGCTGGACACGACTTCGACGATGCCCGATTCCTCGAGCACTCCGCCCTCGGCGCGCGGCCGCAGCACGAGCGGGAGATCGTGATGGCCGCAGGACGGAAACGCGAGCCCGTCGCGCGGCGCGTTGAGGCCGGTGGCGTTGGAGATCGCTGCCATCTCGATCGCCGACTTGGTGCCGTCTACGAACGAGTTGAACATCTGCGGGTTCATACCCGCTTCGCGCGCGTGCTCCGGCATGATGCCGAAATGGGCCCACACCGTCTCGGGCGTCGACTGGTGATAGCCGGGGAGGTATTTCGTACCTTTCCCCGCCGCGACCACGCGGAAGCCGCAAGCCTCGGCCCAGTCCACCATCTCGCAAACCAGCGCCGGCTGGTCGCCATAGGCCAGCGTGTAAACAAGACCGGCCTTTCGAGCGCGCTCCGCGAGTAGTGGGCCGACGAGCACGTCGGCCTCGACCGTGACGTTCACCACGTGCTTGCCGTGCTCGAACGCGCGCAGGATATGCCGCGTGGCCGCCGCCGCGTTGCCGGTGATGTCGACCAGCACCTCGATATCGGCGTCGATCAGCGCATTGGCGTCGTCGGTCACAACGGTCTTGCCGGTCGAAAGCGCTTCGGAGAAATTCTTCACCACCTGCGCCGAAATGTCCCAGCCGGTGTTCTTCAGCGCCTGGCGCGCGCGCTCTGGCACCAGATCGGCAACGCCGACCACATGCAGGCCTTGCGTGGTGCGGGCTTGCGCCAGGAACATGGAGCTGAACTTGCCGGCGCCGATCACGCCGACCCGGACCGGGCGGCCGGCTTCGGCGCGCTGACGCAGCAAGCGGGCGAGGTTCATGGCTTTCTATCCGACATCCGGGACATACAGTCGCCAATGTTTGTTACTTGTTACTGGTATTGAGCGGAAATTTTCGACAACGCGCGCATCGACTTGCCGTTGTCGCTTGAGAATTTGCAGACCAACCATTACTTCCTTCTTTCTGTGAACATGATGAATACCGGCGCCCGCCTGACGCTACAGCATGATTAAGACAATAAAAAAACAATATTGCGAGTTGCACTCAAGCCATTCCTGGGCCCGGAGCTCATCGCATCAGCAGCTTGGGGAGGAATAACACCACCTCAGGCACGTACGTCACCGTAAGCAGGGTCAGGAGCAGCCCCACCAGGAACGGCCAGATCTCGCGGGTGAAGTCGGCGATGCTCACCCTCAGCAGCGAGCAGACCACGTACATCACCAGTCCGAAGGGTGGCGTGACGAGGCCGATCATCAAGTTCAGCACGACCACGACACCCACGTGCACGGGGTCGAGCCCCAGAGCTTCAAAGACCGGCACCAGGACCGGCACGAGGATGATCAGGAGCGCCGTGGCGTCAAGGAACATCCCTAGCACCAGCAGTGCAAGATTCAGCAGCAGCAAGAACACCATCTTGTTATCGCCAAAGATGGCGAGAAGCTGTACCACCGCCGGGCCGACTTGCTCGCGCGCCAGCAACCAGCTGAACGGGGCGGCGGCGGCGATCACCAGCATCACCACGCCTGTCTGCGCACCCGTCTCCAGCAGGATCCTAGGCAGGTCCACCAGCCGCAGGCTGCGGTAGACCAGCAGGCTGAGGGCGAGCGCGTAGACGACCGCCACCGCACCGGCCTCGGTGGGCGTGAACACGCCAGCCAGGATGCCGCCCAGGATGATGACCGGCAGCATCAGCGGCAGACCGGAGGTGCGCAGTGCCAGGGCGAGGCTCCGCAGCGAGGGACGCTCGCCGCGCGGAAAGTTGCGCCGTCGCGCGATGACGTTGACCGCGATCATCAGGTACAACCCCATCAGAACACCGGGCACCGCACCCCCTAGAAAAAGCTGTCCGATGGACACCTCGGCGATGGAGCCATAGATGATGAACGGGATGCTGGGTGGGATGATGGGCGCGATGACTGCGGATGCGCTGCTTAATGCCGCCGCGAATCGCGCGCTGTAGCCGGCCTTCAGCATCACCGGCACCAAAATCTTGCAGTCGGAGACCGCGTCGGCGATCGCCGACCCGGTCATGCCGCCCATGATCATGCTGTTAACCACGTTCACCTGGGCCAAGCCGCCCCGCAGGTGCCCGACCAGCGCCATCGCGAACTGGCTCAGCCGAGCGGTCAAGCCGCCGCCGATCATCAGGTTGCCGGCCAGGAGGAACAGAGGGATGGCCATGAGCGGGAAACTGTCCGCGCCGGTGAGTATCCGCTGCGGCAGCACCATCAGCGGCACGTCGCCGAGCGACAGAAAGGCCACGAACGCGCTCAGCACCATCGCGAACGCCACGGGCACGCCGATCGCGAACAGCGCCAGCATGACCCCGAGCAGCAGGGGCATCATGCGCTACGCCCCTCGTCGCCTGGGAGCACGACCGGCGGCAGCGTGCCGCTTATTCGTCGCAGCGTCCGCTCTACCTGGTACGCCAGCATGATGCCGGCGCTCACCGGCACGGACGCGTAGATCCACGACATAGGCACCTGGAGCATCGTCGCCTCCACATTCGCGGTCGCCTCGACGATGCCGAGCCCCTGCACCAGCAGGACCAGTAGAGCGGTCACCATGAGCGCATCCACGACCCATGCCAACGCCAGCTGCGCACCACGGGGCAGCAGCACCAGGATAGTTTCAACAACGATGTGCGACCCGTGGCGGTAGGCCACTGCCGCGCCCAGAAAAGTGATCCAGACGAATGCATAGCGCGCCAGTTCCTCGGTCCAGGAGAGAGGATCCCCGAGGACGAAGCGGAAGTACACCTGCAGAATCACCGTCGCTACCATGATGGCCATGAGGGCCACGACCAGGCTCTCGGTTCCGTAACGCCAGACGAGGCGGATCGCTTTCACAGGGCTCCCCAGCAGGCCAATGCCGCCAGACGACCGGACAATGCCTGCCGTGGGTGCGCCGTTTGCAGGTTTTTTTTCAAGTCGTGCCGAGGAGAATTTCGATGGTTCATGGTCAGGTCCGGGATTTGGTAAATCTGGGCGTTTGGTTATGCGGGAAACGGCTCGTTCTCCCGCCTGTCATGGGGCACCCTCAGTGCTTGCCAGCTACACAGCGGCGGATGAGGCCAGCTCCAGCGGGCCTCATCCGTTCCCGCACCTACCCTGCCGTCTTCAGGATCTGGTCCAGCAGGCCCGCCTTCCACTTGTCCGCGAACTTTGGTGGCACCTCTCTCAGCACGATGTCGGCGAATGCCTTCGTATCCGGCTCGATGATGATCATGCCCTTGTCCTGGAGCGTTTTCTTTACGTCCGACTCCTGCTTGGCAATCTGCTCGTCGGCGTATGCGGCTGCGTCATTCACCGCCTGTTGAATCAGTTTCCTGTCGTCTTCGCTCAACGACTGCCAGAAGCGTTCGCTGGCGACCATCCAGCCATTGCCGCGCACGTGCGCCGTCAGGATGAGGTACTTCTGCACATCCTGGAAGCTGTTGCCGTGGATGGTGGCTAGCGGGTTTTCCTGGCCGTCGATCGTCCCCTGCTGGAGGGCCGTAAAGACCTCCGGGAAGGCCATGGGCGTCGGGCTTGCCCCGAGCGCCCGCCACGCCGCGACGTAGACCGGAATTTCCGGCACGCGGAGTTTGAGGCCCCTCAAGTCGGCCGGCGTCTTCACCTCGCGGTTCTTGGTGGTCAGGTGGCGGGGCCCACGGTTGACAATCCCCAAGACCCGCACGCCCTTCTTCGAGAGGAACTCCTGGTGCATCGCTTGGCCGATCGGCCCTGACAGCACGTTCCGCAGGTGCTGCTGGCTGCGAAAGACGTACGGCAATTCCATGGCGCCGTACTGGGGGGCGGCGACGCTGATGATCAGCGAGCCGGTACGGCCCATCTCGATGGCCCCGATCTGCATCGAGTCGTACATGTCCTTTTCGGCGCCTAGCTGGGCGGCGTGGAAATTCTGTACGTTGATGCGGCCACCGCTGCGCTCGGCGGCCAGTCCCTTGAACTTCTCGGCGAAGTGGAACCCATCGCCGCTGCGGCCGTCGGTGTGGTTGAACCGGATGGTCAGCTCCTTGCCGATCGCCGGGGTGGCCAGCATGGACCCGCCGACCCCCACGATGCCCATTGAACCGATTCCAGCCAGTACCCGGCGGCGTGTCGTGCGCTGGGATCCGTCGAACGTTGTCTTCATGTCTGTTGTCTCCATAATTTTTCCTCTTTCCTCTTTCCTGTTTACGAAATGTCAGCGATGGGAAGGCAGTCCCGGTCCGCTCCTACGCGCCACGCCGATTTCCAGTGACGCGCTCAACCACTGCCTTGGTAAGCAACTGATGCGGTGGCCTTATGGGTGCGCAACCTGCACTCTGCGCCGCAGCACGACGCACAACTTTGCACCTAAGATTGAAAATAAGCAGTCTTCAAGTTGGTGAAGAACTCCTGGTTGCTGTGACCGATGGAGTACGCTCCAAGGCCAGAGCCTTTCACGCCACCGAAAGGCATGTGAGCTTCGCTGGTGGTGCCATGGTTGACATGGACCATTCCTGTCTCGCTCTCGCGCACAAAGTGCAGTGCCTCGTCGACATCGCGAGTGAAGATGGAAGCGGCCAGACCGTACTCGACCGAGTTTGCAACTTCGAAAGCGCGTTGGGCATCCCGCACGGCGACGATGGCCAGGACGGGGCCGAATACTTCCTGCCGGGCGAGACGGTTGTCTGGCGCCACGCGGTCGATCAGTGCCGGCTCGAGGAAATGACCATGGGCGAGGTCGCCTTGTTCCAGAACGCGACCGCCGAAGCGGATGCGCCCGCCCTCGTCAAGTCCTGCAGCCATGTTGCGCAGCACCGAAGCGCGATGCTGGTCGTTAATCAGCGGGCCCATGTTGCTCTTGGGGTCCCACGCGGGGCCGACCTGGATGGCCGCGAGCTCCGCAACCAAAGCCTCGGTCAGCTCGTCCGCCAGGCTTTCAAGCACAACCACGCGGCTGATCGCGGTGCAGCGTTGTCCGGTAGTAGTGAATGCGGACCCGGATATCTGCTTGGCGACACTGCTGACGTCTTTGTAGCCGAGAACCACTGCCGGGTTCTTGCCACCGAGCTCGAGCTGCGTTCGCACGAAACGGCGAGCGACCTGAGCGTTGATCTCTGCGCCGGTCTTGGTTGATCCTGTGAAGCTGACTCCGCGCACCAGCGGATGACGAACCAAGGCTTCTCCGGTGCCCTGACCCGTGCCCAGGACAAGATTGACTACACCCTTTGGGATTCCGGCTTCCGTGAACACGCCCATCAGCTTCACGGCTGACCAGGGCGTCAAGTTCGAGGGCTTGAACACAATGGTGCAGCCATAGGCGAGCGCCGGGCCGATCTTGCGGACAGGCGTCAGGACAGGGAAGTTCCAGGGCGCAATCGCGGCGATCACACCCACAGGTTCGCGCAAGGTCATCGCCAGCCCGTTGCGCTTCTCGCTGGGGAGCGTATCACCATCGATACGGCTCGCCTCCCCCGCACAGAAGCGCAGCTCTTTGACAGCGCGCATCACCTCACCGCGGGACTCGGCGAGGATTTTTCCCTGCTCTGCGGAGAGCCCAAAGGCAAGCTCGTCGGCGCGTCGCTCGATGATGTCGGCCGCGCGGAACAACATGGCACCGCGCTCCGGCCCGGGCACCTCGCGCCATGTTTTCCAGGCACGATGCGCGGCGCTCACCGCGCGCTCAACCTCTTCCGAGGTGCTCTCGGCGAAATAACCCAGGACCTGATCCTTACGGGCCGCGTTGCGTACCGCGATCGCGTTGGAACCCGCATCCTGCCACTCGCCATCGATAAAGTTTCCGTAGCGGCCGCCAATATTCTTGTCAAGCCAGGCTTGCATGCTCATATAAGTACTTTCTGGAGGCTAGATTAGAGCTCAGCACGCAGAAGATTCTTCATGTCTTCATGGGTCGGCTGGCGGGGGTTCACAGGTACGTTGCCCGAGAGCAGTGCCTCGTCTGCAATGCCGTCGAGATCGGCTTCTGTCATTCCGAACTGGCCGAGTTTCGCGGTAATGCCGACGTCTGCCTTTAGGCTCTCGACAGCGACAACCGAGCGCTCGGCCGCATCGCGCAGGCTGAGTCCGGCAACTGGTTCGCCGAATATCTCCGCGATGCTGGCGAATTTTCCGAGATTGCCGGGCAGGTTGTAGCGCATGACTACCGGCAGCATGATGGCGTTGACCAGGCCGTGCGGTATGTGAAAGCGAGCTCCCAGCGGCATCGCGAAGGCATGGACCAGCCCGAGGCGGGTGCTGTTGAATGCCATGCCCGCGAGTGTGCTCGCGAGCAGCATGTCGGCACGGGCGTGAGCGTTGTCTGGCTGTGCCACCGCCACCCGTAGGCTTCTGGCGATGAGGGTCATTGCCTGTTCTGACATCGCTTCAGAGATCGGCTGGGTCGCCTTGTTGACATAGGACTCGAGCGCATGTGTCAGCGCATCCATACCTGTCGCCGCAGTTATGGCGGGCGGAAGCGAAAGGGTCAACTCCGGATCAAGAAGGGCAACGCGCGCGCAATTCAGGACGCTTCCGACACTGAACTTGACCTTCTTCTCCTTCTCCGAAAGCACGGACCAGATGGTCAATTCACTGCCAGTGCCAGCGGTGGTCGGGATTGCAATCACGGGTGCCCCTGCCCGTTCAACCTTGCCGATGCCGGCGTAGTCGCGGATGTTGCCGGGGTTCGTCAGCATGAGCCCGATCGCCTTGGCGACATCCAGCGCGCTGCCGCCGCCGACGCCGATTACGACATCGCAACCTTCGGCCTTGGCGAGTTGAACGCCGTTATCAACCGAGCGCACCTCCGGGTCGCTTTCGACGTCTGAGAATGTGACGGCTGGTATCCCAGCCGCTGCGAGCGTGCCGACAACGCGTTCGACGAGGCCTGCCTTGACCACGCCCGGATCACCGACCACGATCGCGCGGGTGCCGCCCACGCCATTCACAATGGTGGAAAGCTTGGCAAGCGAGCCCCAGCCGAACTCGATGGCGGTGGGAATATGGTAGCTAAAAGACGGAATAGTGTGGGTCATAATTATCTTGGTTGTCTGACGTTAAACGATCCAGGCTCCGGCTCTGGTACACGCTTCGACGAAGCGGGGTAGCAGGCGTAGCTGTGATGAGAAAGATGAAAGCGATGAACGCGGTGACGCGAGTCCACACCTTCTCCCTCCCCCGCAAGGGGGTGAAGTTAGGTTCGGCGGCAGCGATCATGCTGCTGCTGGTGCGCGCGCACCCTTGGGCGCGAAGGCCAGTTCCATCTCGCGCCGCAGGCGAACCACGTCGTTCTCCTTGATCGCCACATCGTCCCAGGAAACCGTCGCGCCCTGCGCGACCGGGCGCACGAGCTTGACCCCGTGCGCGAGCCCGAGCGGCAGCCCGCGCCGCGCCAGCGAGTCATCAGCGCGCATGATCTTGCCATAGACCGCATAGCCACCTTCGCCGTCGAGCGTGTCGCCGGCCTTCAAGGGCATCTTTGCGGTCGCCACCACGTCGGAGCGGAACTCGTGCGCCGAGCCGGTCGGCTCCTTGCGCAGCGCGGCAGCGGCGATCGAGATGCCGAGCTCCATGCCGACGAGGTGATGCGAGCGATACATGGCGGCGTAACGCGAGGAGGGATCGTGGATCATGCAGTAGTCGCGGAAGCATCCGCGCGTATAGGCCGCGCGCGCGTCGTCGGAGCCCGCCTCGAACACCACATAGACCCCCCAGCGCAGATCGTTATGCACGGGCCGGCCGTCGCGCTCCATGCTGGACACGACTTCGACGATGCCCGATTCCTCGAGCACTCCGCCCTCGGCGC
>JAYTTA010000164.1:0-2138 GCA_043745345.1 Acetobacteraceae bacterium
TTGGCGCGCCCTGGTGGATTCGAACCACCGACCCACAGCTTAGAAGGCTGTTGCTCTATCCTACTGAGCTAAGGGCGCGGCATCGTGGTCAGTGCGTCCAGTTGTCGCTGCGGCCAAACCGGAAGTTATCGGCGTAGGCCTTCGGGCGTACCCGGCGTTCGTGTGGCAGCTCGATCTGGTAGGGAATGGCGTTGCGCTCGGCATAGGCCACCGCTTCTTCGCGTGAGTGAAAACGCAGCGAAACCTGGGCCTGGGTGTCCGCGCTGCCGAGCCAGCCCATCAGCGGATCGGCACGGCGCGGCTCGCTCTGCTCGTAGTCCAGCACCCAGGCCTCGGTGCGGGCGTAGCCGGATTGCATCGTACTTTTGGGTTGCTGGTAGATGCGGGCCGGCATGGTCGATGCTCCATAGGTGATTTTTCGTGTGGTCGGGGCGAGAGGATTCGAACCTCCGGCCCTAGCGTCCCAAACGCTATGCTCTACCAGGCTGAGCTACACCCCGAACGCCCAGAAACTATGGGCGGGCGGCCAGATAAGCAAGCCGTAAGCAAGACTTGGATGTGGCGGCCCAGTGAAAATCTCAGGGAGCGTTGCCGAAGATGCGCTGGCGGACATGATCGCCGACGCGGATGTCCTGCGCCGCCGTGACGCCGGCGGCCAGTTCCAGGGTGGCACGAACCGGCACGCGGCTGTCGATCACCGCCAGGCTCTGCGGCACGGTGTTCTCGGCGATGGCACGGATGGTGCCGTCCTGCGCGATAAATACCATGTCGAGCGGTGCCAACGTGTTGCGCATCCACATCTGCGACTGGCGCGGCGTGTGCCAGTCGAACAGCATGCCGGTATCCGGGGCCACGGTCGGGCGGAACATCAGCCCGACGGTCTGCTGGTCCGGGGACAGCGCCATCTCAACGTTGAATGTCTTGACCGCGCCGTCACGGGTGACGATCTCGAGTTTCTGCTGTGGCAGCGTGGGCTGCGGACCGGTCGGATCGATGGCGCCTTGGGCCAGCAGCTTCTGGCCAACGAGCAGCAGGGCGCACGCTGCCAGGGTGGGGAGAATAAGGTTTCGGCGGAACATAAAGGTCAGCTCCGCTGCGGCATGCCGTAAGGGATGACTGTCTGCACGATTGAGGCATCCAGAGCCTCATAGGCGTGCAGGCCGATGGTGGAATAGAGCTCGGCGCGGGTCTGCATCTGATCGACCATGTTCTGGGCGCCGCCGTCGCGTGCGATGGCGGCATACAGCCGTGCCTGGGCTTGGGCGGCGACACGCATCGAGGATACCGGCCAGATCACCATCTTGTAGCCCATCGCCTCGAACTCGGACGCGGTGAAGAACGGCGTGCGGCCAAACTCGGTCATGTTGGCGAGAAGCGGCACGCCGGGCATGCGGCGGGCGAACTCGGAAAACATCTCGGCCGTGTTCAGGGCCTCGGGGAAGATCGCGTCGGCGCCGGCGGAAACGAACAGCTTGGCACGCGCGACCGCGCCGTCCATGCCCTCGCTGGCGGCGGCGTCGGTGCGGGCGATAATGTACAGGTGGCGCCGGGCGCGGGCGGCGGCGGCGACCTTGGCGGCCATGTCGTGAGCGTCGGCCAGCCGCTTGTCGTTGAGGTGGCCGCATTTCTTCGGTAGCAGCTGATCCTCGATATGCACGGCGCCCGCCCCGGCATCCTCGAAGCTGCGCACCATGTGCATGACGTTGAGCGCCTCGCCGTAGCCGGTGTCACCGTCAGCGAGCAGCGGCAGGGCAGAGGCGCGGGCGATCTGGCGGATGAAGAAGCAGACCTCGTCCACGGTGATCATGCCGAGGTCGGGGATACCCATCGACGCTGTCATCGCGGCGCCGGAAAGGTATAGCGCCTCGAACCCGGCGGCACGCGCCTGCAATCCGGCCATGCCGTTATGGGCACCGGGCAGCTGCAGGATGCCGGGCCGCGCCAGCAGGTCGCGAAAACGGGTGCCGGCCGGTTTTTCGGGCAGGTCGGCGGCGATCAGGTAAGGCATGGTTTGCGTCTCCGGAACGGTACTCAGCGGATATAGACTAGGCTGACGAGCCCGAACACCGGCAGCAGCACGATGGCGGCGAAGCCCAGATAGGTGAAGAAGCCGGGCATCTTGACGCCGCGGTGCGAGG
>JAYTTA010000165.1:0-7794 GCA_043745345.1 Acetobacteraceae bacterium
CATAGGATGAGGAAGGGGATCAGCCGAGCCGATACCCTGGCCATGGTGCGTTTTTCGAGCTCTTCCACCTTGTCGTTCCCCGTATTTGCTGTTGGACGATTGAACTCGTCTTGTTTCTAGCGGGTGTGCGGATCGGCTGGCTTCGAATGAACAGAGGAGCTGGCGGGGTCCTCTCCGGAGCCTTCTGCCTCAGGACCTTTATAGTCTTGCTGATGTCTGTCCGCGCCAATGATCGTCAGATTGTCGAACCGCCGTCAATTGCCACCAGGCGACTTCCGAGGTAATTGCTTGAACCGACATTCCCCGAATACACTATATCGTTCTGCCTATGATCAGCCGTTCGGCCCAATTTATAGCGGGACTCGCATCGCCGCAGTCCGCCGCGGGCACCAAGCGTCAGATTCTATCCACTAGCAAACTTTGAAATGGAGCCCGATCCTCTCTTACGCGCCGATAGGCTCTCCAAACGGCGCCCAGCCGCGGCCGTCAAAGCGTTGCATGCGTAACTTCTTGAAGCCGTAGTAGTCGTTGGCGGTGGTGGTGAAGCGGATGCCGGGATGGACCATCGGCAGCTGGACGTCGAGGTTGGCGGCCTGCTTCATGATGTTCTCCCGCGACAGGTCCTCGCCGCATTGGGCAAGAACGGGGATCAGCGTTTGCGCGGCCGAGTAGCCGAACACGTTGTTGATGTCGCGGATGTCGCCTTGAGGCTGGTGTTTCTGCATGAAGGTCAGCCAGTCCTTGTAGCCGGCGGTTTCCATCAGGTTGGGGTCGGTCGGGTCGCGCATGTAGGCGGCGGTGAGGTGGCCGACCGCCTTTTCCGGACCGGCCGGGTTGATACCGGAGCTTACCGACGATCCGACGTTGGTCATGATGTAGAGCGGGTGCCAGTCGATGTCGTAGGTCTTGCGCACCGCCATGGCCTGGAACTTCGGCACGCAGCTGGCGAGTAGGGTGTCGGCGCCGCTGTCGTGCAGCTGCAGGATCTGGCTGTCGATGGTGGCGTCGGTGACCTCGTAGCTGATCGCCTTGATGATTTTCCCGGCGTGCTCGCCGAGGCCGTCGCGAAAGCCCTTGTAGTAGTCCTTGCCGCTGTCGTCGTTCTGGTAGAGCACGGCGATCTTGGCGTTCGGCTTGTTGTCGAGGATGTACTTGGCGTAGATGCGGCCCTCGATCTGGTAGCTGGGCTGCCAGGCCATGCTCCAGGGATAGTTCTCGTGGTCGCCGAACTGGGTGGCGCCGGAGGCTATGAAGATCTGCGGCACCTTCTTCGCGTTGAGGTATTTGCGCGTGGCGGTGGCGCAAGGCGTGCCGAGCTGGAGGAAGATGGCGGCGACCTGGTCCTGCTCGATCAGGCGGCGGGTCTGCTCGACGGTGCGCGGCGGGCTGTAGCCGTCATCGAGGCTGATGACCTTGATGCGGCGGCCGTTGATGCCGCCCTGGTCGTTGATCTTCTCGATATAGGCGAGCTGGGAGAAGCCGACCGGCGCGTAGCTGGAGGCGGGACCGGAATAGGGCATGGTCTGGCCAAGCAGGATTTCGGTGGACGTGATTCCGGGCGCCTGCTTGGTCTGGGCGATGGCCGGAGCGGCGAATTTGGTGGCCACGGTGGCGGCGGTGGCCAGGGTCAGCGTGTGGCGCCGTGTGATCTTTTTCATGGCGGTTCCTCCGAGATGGCGAACTGGTTCTGCGCTATTGGGGCCAGGATAGACCGGTGGGCGTTATCCGGCCAGCTGCTCGCAGATGCGGGAAAAGTGCTCGCGGGGGGTGTTGCAGCACGCGGTTCAGGACATGGACGGCGGCGTCCACCTTGGTTGCCCGACGCAGGTCCGTGCCCGAGCGGACCCTCCGCCGGTATTTCGCGTGCTGCGCACGCGGAACCTTGACCGGTGCCGATTGAGCTGCACATCTATCCGCGAACCTGTCACGGCTTCTATCGTGCGACAAAGGCCTGCGTGACCAGGCAAGCCGAGCACGATACTCGCGAGGCGCTGCAACGCTTCCTGCACGGATGGGTCGCGCCGTCACCGGCGCCAGCTATTGCAACTTCTCGACTTTTCACGGCTTAGCCAAGGTCGAAGTGGTGCGCTTATATCTGATAGTCCGCAAACCACTGATACAACAGCCGAAATCTCGTTCGACGGCATTTCGGCCAGAACCCCACTCCCTCACCCGACGCAACTTTCATCCAGAGAGTGTTGTATTCCAGTTCCCTGCGGTGCTCCAGATTTATCAAACAACTTCAATTCGTTAGGCTGTCGACCAAGACGAGTGTCCGGCCTCTCGCTTTTCTGGGGACACCCGGGGACACGCGCGGAGGGGGTTGATGGCTGTTTCTTCGTGCTGCATCTCCAGTCCGCATGATGATCTGTCGGCTCGCACCATACCAATTCGGCAATTTAGATACGCTCGCCGCTGGGTGATCTACCGCACGGCCACGCGTTGAACCCCGGCCAAGGTTGGCGGGCAGCCGAACACCTCGCCGGCGGCCTTGGCGCGCTTGAGCCTGGATTGGGTCCGTTCAATCACCAGGTCTCGTGTGGCCGTGTTGATGACGCCCATCGTCATGCGGCCTGCGGTCCTTGTTAGATCGACCCCACGAATCGCCAGGCAATGGACTTGTAAGCATTTCGACCAGGCTCCGGACCTATAAACGAGGCTTGCCCGGATGCGGTACGTTTTGACTCCAGAGTGGCGGGAGGACACCGCCAATGGCTGTTCTGTTCTGGCTGAGCAAAGTGCAAGTTGACCGCATGTCGCCGTATTTTCCGAGGCCTCGCGGCATCGCCCGGGTTGATGACCTTCCGGTGCTCAGTGGCATCCTGCCTTTGGTCCGCAATGGCCTGCGGTGGCGGGATGCACCGCCGGAGTATGCCTCGCACAATAGGCTCTATAAACGGCTCGTGCGCTGGACCCGTGCTGGCGTGTTCGCCGACATCTTCGGCGATCTCGCTGAAGCGGCTGAATTGCCTGACCGGGTGATGATCGACTCGACCCATCTCAAGGCGCACTGGATGACGGCCGGCCTGCTCGTCAAAACGGGGGGCGCAGCGCCTTGGGCGGACCAGGGGCGGCCTGAACTCCAAGCCGCATACCGTGTGCGACCACCGGGGTCGCCCGTTCGTGCTGTTGCTGACCGAGGGGTAGGTCAACGACCACAAAGTGGCCGCGGCCATGTTCGACAGCCTGCCGCCAGCCGCAGTGCTGATCGGCGATCGTAATTACGATAGCGCCGGTTTCCGCGCCGCCCTTGAGGCTCGCGGGACCGCGCCTTGCATTCCTCCTCGCAAGAACCGAACCGTCCAGCACGCCTATGATGCCGGGCTTTACCGCACTCGCCATTGCATCGAGAGCATGTTCGTCAAGTTCAAGGACTGGCGCAGG
Source organism: Acetobacteraceae bacterium (assembly GCA_043745345.1). Lineage (GTDB taxonomy): Bacteria > Pseudomonadota > Alphaproteobacteria > Acetobacterales > Acetobacteraceae > PALSA-911. The sequence goes on from JAYTTA010000165.1 coordinate 3,385, forward strand.
CTGGCGACCCGCTACGATCGATGCGGCGATATCTTCATCGGCATAATTGTAATCGCAGCAAGCGTCATCTTCTGGTTGCCGAAATGAGTACTGATCCTAATTTAGTTCCTCGGACACTGCGGCCAAATCGGGCTGCTCCGACGTCTACCACCCGGTGTGACGGTCGCCCACGAAACGGATTATCTAGGATTGTCAGTTAGGAACTCGCCCATGCAAGACGGAAGCGTCCTGCCCGCCACCCTGCCGCAGCCCCACGCAGGACCGCACCGCATCGTCGTCGCAGGCGGCGGCGCGGCCGGGCTGGAACTGGCGACCAAGCTCGGCGACACGCTGGGCAAGCGCGGGCGGGCGCACATCACGTTGGTCGAGAAATCACGCACCCACCTATGGAAGCCGTTACTGCACTCCGTCGCCGCCGGCAGCCTGCGCCGCTCCCAGCACGAGCTGAACTATCTGGCCCAGGCCCATTGGCACAATTTCACCTACCGCTTCGGCGAGGTCGCGGGCATCGACCGGGACATCAAGGAGCTTAAACTCGCCGCCACCTACGACGAGGAAGGCCGCGAGATCACGCCGTCCACCATCGTGCCCTACGACAGCCTCATTTTGGCCATCGGCAGCGTCACGAATGATTTTGGTACGCCAGGGGCGGCCAAATACTCCGTTCCGCTGGAGACGGCAGAGCAGGCGTCGCGGTTTAACCGGCGGCTGGTCAACGCCTGCCTGCGCGCCAACTCCCAGCCCGGGCCGGTGCGGCCGGGTCAGCTTCATGTCGCCATCATCGGCGCAGGGGCGACCGGCACCGAACTCTCCGCCGAGCTGCACCGCACCGTGCGCGCGGTGGTGGCCTACGGTATGGACCGCATCGACCCGGCGCGGGATATCCACATCGTCCTGATCGAGGCCGCTGGGCGCATCCTGCCCGCCTTGCCGGAGCGAATTTCCACCGCCACTACCGATCTGCTGAAAGGCCTCGGCGTGGAGATCCGCACTGGCGCGCGGGTCAGCGAGGTGCGCGCCGACGCGGTAGTGCTGTCCAGCGGCGAGGTAATCCCATCCGAACTGGTCGTCTGGTCGGCCGGGGTGAAGGCTCCAGGGGTGTTGCACAACTTTGGCGGTCTGGAGAACAACGGCATCAACCAGCTCGTCGTCCGCCAGACATTGCAGACCACGCGCGACGACAGCATCTTTGCCATCGGCGATTGCGCGTCCTGCCCGCGCCCCGGCCACGCCCAGCCGATCCCGCCGCGCGCCCAGGCGGCGCATCAGATGGCATCCCACATGGTCCGGCAGCTCGATCTGGTGCTCGACAAGCGGGAATTGGCACCGTTCATCTACCGGGATTTCGGCTCGCTGATCTCGCTCGGCAAATACAGCACGATCGGCAGCCTGATGGGCTTCGTGGTCGGTCGCAGCATGTTCATCGAGGGGATGTTTGCGCGCATCATGTACCGATCCCTCTACAAGATGCACGAGGCCGCGCTGCATGGGCGCGGCACGGTGTTCTGGCGCACTGTGGTCAGCACCATCTCGCAACGGCCGACGCCGGGCGTGAAGCTGCATTGATGGGGTGGCTCTGCGGCAAGAACAGGATGTGGTCTCGCTGGCATGGTCGGAGCGCTCGGGGAGCAGCGGCGGTACGCCAATGCCGCCCGTACGATGGGCGCTGCGCTAGCTGAAAACGGCCCGGCGCAGTTCAGCATCAGGCTCACACCCGATAGCACGGGTGTTTCGACTGGGGAGACACGGTCAGCCACCCCAGTTTCGCGGCAAGTGCCGTCACGGCGGTGACGTTCCGTCCGGCCAAGATCCGGCTCTTGTGTGCCGGCTGGCAGCTTGATGCAAAGATAGGCCTTGATGGCGCTCCGTTAGATGGTGGTCAGCCCACCGGTAGGCGTTCTGCGCATCGGCCACCAGAGTGGACCGGCACGGCGCGGAGTGTGATCGCCCACCTCGCTCGACCCAAACCGCGCATTTGTCATGCCAGGTTGGCGGTCCGGTTTGTCGATGACATGCGACGCTTAGTTCCGCCGCAGGTCCAACCGGGTTGCTGAGCGGCATGATGCGCATACCTATGAGGCCGGGTCCGGCTGGCGCAACGCCTGCTCTGCCGATGCAGAGGCCGAGCATGGCGCGTGTACTAGTCGTCGGAGCGAGTGCCGGGGCATCGGGTTGGGGCGATCCGTCAGGCATTCGAGGCCGACCATGACGTAATCGCCTGCGCGCGTCCGGCCGACGGGATCAGCCTATCAAGTCCTAAGCTGCAGAAAGTGCGTGGTGACGCGCTGAACACGCGAGATGTCGAAGCTGCCCTGCAAGGGATAGACGTCGTGATACAGACACTTGGCGTGGGTCTCGGTGACTTATTCCGGCCAGTGCATCTGTTCTCGGAAGCGACACGGGTTCTGGTTGCCGCGATGACCGCTCAAGGAGGCAGGCGTTTGATCTGTGTGACCGGTTTCGGAGCCGGCGACAGCCGCGAGAGCATCAGCTGTCTGCAGCGCATCCCGTTCAGGGTCATGCTTGGCCAAGCCTATGACGACAAGAGCGTACTGGGGCGGTTGATCACGGAGAGCTTGCTCGATCGGGCGGCCCGCGCACGAAGTGATACAAAATCCTCGAAGCGACCGCCGAATGGCGAACCAGCATCATCTCGCGCTCGGACGTTGCCAACTTCCTTGTCCGACAGATCGAAGATCACTCCTACTTGCGCAAGGCTCCCGTGCTGATCAATTGGTGGCCTGGACTTCAGGAGAGGCACGTGCAGACTGAAACGTCGAAATCGACAATTTATTTCGACGGATCCTGTCCTTTGTGTCGGGCAGAGATCGCGCATTATCGCGGCACGGATCGTGAGGGCGCGCTCAGTTTTGTCGATGTCTCGGCAACAGATGCCGGTCTTCCAGACGGCCTGACACAGCTGCAGGCAATGCAACGATTTCATGTCCGCGCGGCGAATGGGCAGCTTGTTTCCGGTGCGGTTGCTTTCGTGGAGGTCTGGAGCCGACTACCACGATGGCGCTGGGCGGCCCGCGCTGCGGCCCTACCTGGAGCGATGACCGTGCTTGAGCTTGGCTACGGTCTTTTTCTGCCGATCCGTCCTCTCCTGTCGCGGCTTTTCCGAACAATGCAGAATCTCCTCGGGCGCACCGACCCTGCGCAAGATGAGTGATCGGACCATTTTCATCAGAGACCGGGTAATGGGCTGCATCTCTTGGAGCGATCCTCCTCTCCATGGTCTTGAAGCCAGAATCTGGCCCTCGAGCAACGCGATTTTTTCAGGCATTTCTGAACCTGGGAAAAGTTGGAGAATGCTTTGAAGCAGAAGCCTCATACAAAAGAGCAGATTGCCTTTACCACACGGCACGCGAATGCCGGGCCGGTGGAGACGTTGACGCTGCCGTAAAGGGTGCCGTTCGAATATCATCCTAGCTGGCGGCCGGCGGCGGATTTGTATGGGTTGCTCTCGACACGGGCGTTCGGCCGTGACGATCCGTCGCTGCTCGAGCGGCTGCGGCTGGCAGGGCGGTTATTCTATCGGCCACTGCTCGGGGTCGGTGCGGAGACGGTATATCGCGAGCTGGACTGGGTGCTGGCTTCGGCGGTGGAAAGAGAGGCGGGGTGATGTTGAATGATTTTTCCGCGCGGCTGAACAGCGGCGAGACAGTTTCGCTGGGGGCCTATCGCGGCAAGGTGTTGCTCGTGGTGAATGTGGCGTCGAAATGCGGCTTCACGCCGCAGTACGCGGGGCTGCAGGCGTTGTACGCGCGATATGCGTCGAGGGGGTTCGAGGTGTTGGCATTTCCGTGCGACCAGTTCGGGTATCAGGAGCCCGGGACCGATACGGAGATCAGCGCCTTCTGCGAGAAGAATTTCGGGGTGACGTTTCCGGTGTTCAGCAAGATCGAAGTGAGGGGAACAGGCGCGCATCCGTTCTATGTTTGGTTGAAGGACCAGAAGGGCGGGCTCCTGGGCAATACGATCAAGTGGAATTTCACGAAGTTCCTGATAGATAGGGAGGGGAAGGTGCGCGAGCGGTTTCCGCCCACGGCGACGCCGTACAGCCTAGCGAAGGACATCGCGGCGCTACTTTAGGGACGGAAGCCGACAAACCGCGCAGCCGTATTCGGCACTGTGTCGATCGCGCGCGCCAGCGCCCATCGCTCGGCCTGACGAGCACCGACGGGGGGGCGCTCCGCAGTAATTTACGCGCAGCGCCGCTCCGAGATGCGGGCGGTCTGGGTTGGCGGTGGCGGCCGGCGTTCATGATCTCAGCTCTGCTGCTGCATCCCTTGCCGGCATAATTGTCTGCCGGCTCGTGCCATATCGCTTCGCCAACGCCGATATGCTGGTGCCGGCGACTATCTGCTGCTGAACCGCTGCGCGCTGATTTCCCGTCAAGATTGGCGG
>JAYTTA010000166.1:0-2128 GCA_043745345.1 Acetobacteraceae bacterium
AAAGCCGCGGCAATGCCAGGCTCCGGCGAAAGCTCCCACCGTTCCAGCAGTCGCAGATCAGCGATGGCAGTGTTGTCGCGCAATCCCGCCAGTGCTGCGCGCAAGGCGTGGGTCTGAACCGGAATGGGGCCGGCCTGGTTGTTTGGCATCGATGTTTTCCGGTCCGTGTCGTGGCTGTAAGCGTCTAGAAGCTTGCCGCCATCGACACTACCCGGAGGCTGTTACCAGTTCATGAAGCCTTCGCGCGCCAATTAATTCTTTATCTCAGTAGCGATACAGCTCGTGCTTGAACGGTCCGGCGGCGCCGGTGCCGATGTAATCCGCCTGCTTCGGGGTCAATACGGTCAACTTGGCGCCGACCTTGCCGAGGTGCAGCGCCGCTACCTTCTCATCGAGGTGCTTTGGCAGGGTGTAGACCTTGTTCTCGTATTTGCCCGGCGCCGCGGTCCACAGCTCCAGCTGCGCCAGGACCTGGTTGGTGAACGAGGCCGACATCACGAAGCTCGGATGGCCGGTGCCGTTGCCGAGGTTCACCAGCCGCCCCTCGGACAGCACGATCAAACGCTTGCCGTCAGGAAACACAACTTCGTCGACCTGCGGCTTAACGTTCTCCCACTTGTAGTTGCGCAGGGAGTCAATCTGGATCTCGCTGTCGAAGTGGCCGATGTTGCAGACGATGGCGCGGTGCTTCATCGCCCGCATATGCTCGATCGTTATGACATCGACGTTGCCTGTGGCGGTGACGAAGATGTCGCCCTTCGATGCCGCATCGTCGAGGGTGACGACCTCGTAACCTTCCATCGCCGCCTGCAGCGCGCAGATGGGATCGATCTCGGTGACCATGACGCGGCAGCCGGCATTGCGCAGGCTGGCGGCCGAGCCTTTGCCGACATCGCCATAGCCGGCGACGACCGCGATCTTGCCGGCCATCATCACGTCTGTGCCGCGGCGGATACCGTCAACGAGTGACTCACGGCAGCCATACAGGTTGTCGAACTTGGATTTGGTCACGCTGTCGTTGACGTTGATGGCCGGCACCTTGAGGGTTCCGGCCTTCGCCATGTCCCACAGCCGGTGAACGCCCGTGGTGGTTTCCTCGGAAAGCCCCTTTATGTCGGCCAGCATGTCCGGATATTTGTCGTGCAGCAGCCCGGTGTCGTCGCCGCCATCGTCGAGGATCAGGTTCGGCGTCCAGCGGCTACCGTCGGCCTGGACTGGTCCGCGCACGGTCTGCTCGATGCACCACCAGAACTCGGCCTCGTCCATGCCTTTCCAGGCGAAAACCGGCACGCCGGTGGCAGCGACCGCGGCGGCGGCGTGGTCCTGCGTCGAGAAGATGTTGCATGACGACCAGCGCACGCTGGCGCCGAGCGCGGTCAGGGTCTCGATCAGCACAGCGGTTTGAATGGTCATGTGCAGGCATCCGACGATGCGCGCGCCCGCCAAGGGTTTGCCGGCGCCGAATTCGGTCCGCAACGCCATCAGCCCGGGCATCTCGTCCTCGGCCATCAGGATTTCCTTGCGGCCCCATTCCGCAAGGGAGAAATCGCGAACTTTGTAGTCGGTGAAACCAGTCATGAAGACCTCGCAAATGGAGCCGGGTTAGTTGGCGGCGTCATATAAGCATATCCGCATGCTTGCAAGTTTGGCAGAGGCGCCCCTCTCACGGCACCTTGAAGTCGCAGCGATCGTCGATCAGGGTGACGCACAGTCGTCCGCTCAGAGGCCGGATAGGGGAAAATCATGTGGCGATTTACGTTTTCGGTGTTGGCATTGCTGCCGGCTGGCCAAGCCTCGGCCGGTGTCAACGACATCCTGATCGGGCTCGACGCCAAGATCGTCTATGATGCCAACGGTCCGGTTCGCAGCGGCGCCGGACGCGACGCGGTGCTGGTTATGGATGTCACTAACCCCGCCCATCCCAGGGTGCGGGCGTCGTTGCCGCTGACCAACTCGCTGGTCGGGCCGCCGACCAACTTGCAGATAACGCCGGATGGCAAGATCGGGCTGGTCGCCAACTCGATCGTCAACAACCTGGATGGCACCGTCTGGAAGGAGGCGCCAGACGACAAGCTGTTCGTCATCGACCTCGCCGCCAACCCGCCGAAACTTCGCGATACGTTGACCG
>JAYTTA010000167.1:0-7769 GCA_043745345.1 Acetobacteraceae bacterium
GGGCGCTTCCCGGGCGGGGGGTTGGGGCGCGGAGACCCATGCTTTGCTTTGCGCCTAAAACTCTACCGCGCCAGCGGAATGGTCGAAGCCATGGCCCAGATAAGATTGGACCTGGGCACCGAGGCGATGATCCTCGGCTCACGCCGCGTCGCCGGCGGCATCGAGATCACCGCGGCGCTGGAGCCTGAGGATCCGCTGCCGCCGGCGCTTGATCCGGCGTGGTGCGCGGCGCTGCGGTTTCACGGCGTTCCGGAGGAGATGCAGCGTTCGCTATTGCAGTCCGGCGATCTGGCGGGCGCACTGGCCGGCCGGCTGGCATTCGGCGCGATCGACCTCGCCGCCGGCTCGCGTCCGGTGCTGCTTTGCGGACCGCCGGGTGCCGGCAAAACGCTGACCGCGGCCAGGCTCGCGACCCGGCTTGTGATCGGCGGGGCGGTGCCGATGGTGATCACCGCCGACGGAAGGCGCGCCGGTGCCGCCGAGCAGCTGGCGGCGTTTACCCGGCTGTTGGGCGTCAACCTGATCGTCGCCAGCCATCCGGTGACCGTCGCGCGCGCCCTGGCGCTGCGACCGGCGGACAGCCCGGTGCTGATCGACGCGCCGGGCACCGATCCGTTCGACCTGATGCAGCGCGAGGAGATCTTTTCCGTCGCCGCCGCGGCCGATGCCGTGGTCGCGCTGGTGCTTCCCGCCGGAATGGACCCGGGCGAGGCTGGCGACATCGCGGCCGCCTTCACCGAGGCGGGTGCGACCTTCCTGATCGCCACCCGGCTCGACACCGCGCGCCGGCTTGGCGGCATTCTGGCCGCGGCCGAGCATCTGGTGCTGGCGGAGGCGGGTATCGGCCCGGGTGCGGCCGACGGGCTGGTGGCGATGACTCCGGCGCTGCTCGCCGGCCGACTGACCGTGATCCCGCCGCCGATAACGGAGCCTCGCCGATGACCAAGCCATCCCTGAGCACGGCTGCGGGCCGGATCATCGCCATCGCCTCGGGTAAGGGCGGCGTCGGCAAGACCTGGTTCGCGGTGACCCTCGCGCACGCGCTGGCCCGGCTGGGCAGCCGGGTATTGCTGTTCGACGGCGACCTTGGGCTGGCCAACGTCGATATCCAGCTCGGCCTGACGCCGCCCGCCGATCTGGCAACGGTGCTCGCCGGACGCGCCAGCATGGCGGAGGCAGCGTTCCGCCATCCTGAAGGCGGCTTCGACATCCTGGCCGGGCGGTCGGGATCAGGCGCCCTATCGGCGATGGAGTCCGCCGTGCTGGAAGGCGTGCTGGCCGGCTTGCGCCGCGAAGCCGATTGCCGGGATTTTGTTCTGCTGGATCTCGGCGCCGGGCTCGATCGGTCGGTGCGCCGGATGGCGATGTTCTCCGACCTGCTCGTCGTGGTGGCGACGGAGGAGCCGACCAGCCTCACCGACGCCTACGCCGTGCTCAAGCTGCACGCCGCGGACCATCCCCGCGGCATCGCGCGGATCATCATCAACCAGGCGGCGACGCGCGCCGGCGGGGAGCGGACCCACGCCACGCTGGCGCGCGCCAGCCAGAATTTTCTCGGCCGCACGCCGACCCTGCTCGGTGTTGTTCGGCGTGACGACCGGGTGCGCGACGCTGTCCGCCGCCAGACCCTGCTGCTGACCCGCCATCCGGCTTGCCACGCGGCAATCGACGTCGAGGCCGTGGCCGCCGCCCTGGTCTGACACTTCGCGGCTAAAGGCTGGTTGCCAACGGATCGATCTGCCACAACCCCACCCGGCGCGGCCAACCGTCGCGCGGGATTTTCAGCATGGCGCATGGATCGAGAACAGGATGGCTTGTTTGCGCCATCCTGCAGCTATCGGCGACGGCGCAGGCGGGGCCGGTCGAGGCGCAGTGCGGCAAGCCCTGCACCGTCAGCATCGGCGGCCCAATCGGCGAGGCCGACTACCGGGCCTTCCACGACCTTGCCGCCGCCCATCCGGACGCGCTGGTTGTGCTGACCGGCCCGGGCGGCCGTGTCGACCCGGCCCTTGCGATCGGGCGCGAGATACGGGCCCGCGGCATGCGCACCCTGGTGCCGGCCGGCGCCACCTGCGCCTCTGCCTGCTCGTTGATCTGGTTGGCGGGGACGCAACGGCTGCTCGGCGAGGGCGCGCGGATCGGTTTCCACGCGCTGTCGATCCAGTCCGGCGTAGGCGCCTGGGGCGAGACGCACGCCTTCGATTCAGAGATCATCCGTTATCTGAACCATCTGGATTACGCGATCGACGTCACCGCGACGATCGTCAACACGCCTTCCGTGATGGTCCATTGGCGGGACAGACTTGAGCTGAACGCGAACGGTATTGCGACGATGGACTATCCGTAGAGCAGGATTTTCCTGCCAATTCCGCATTCAGCTACTTCAGACAAGGCGGCCGTGGACCAGACGCAGGAAGCTCAGGAAGAACGCCATCGATGCGGTGGAGACCGCGAGCAGGATGCACGTCGCCGATGGGATCGCGAAGCGCATGGTGGTGGTGGGCGACAGCGCGCCGAAGCCGGTGCGGCCCCATCCGAAAGTGAGCGTCAGTCCCAGCGACAGCCCGATCGCCAGCAGCAGCAACGCCAGCAGTAGACCGCGTTCCAGGGTGAGTTGTTCATGCAGGCGAACGAAGCCCGGATCGGGCGCCAGCATCGCCATGGTCATGTTCAGGGTCTTGCAGAACACCCAAAACAGCATGGACTGGTATCCAACGACGACAAGCAGCGAGGCGTATAACAGGGTGTGGATGTCGAGCGTGGCGCCGAGCATCTTCACTGGGCCGGGAAGGATTGCGGCCATTGCCACCAAGCCGATGCCGAGCATCGCGGCGCCGCTGTATAGGAACACCCAGCGCGGGCTGAGCAGCAACAGGAAGCGCAGGTGGCGCCAGCCGTCGCGCCAGCTGCGCAGATGCGGCGGGCGGGAGCGGCCGTCCCTGGACAGAATGGTTGGCACCTCGGTGATGCGCAACTTCTGGATGGTGGCCTTGACCACCATCTCGCTGGCGAACTCCATGCCCGACAGGTTGAGGCCGAGGCCGAGGATGGCGTCGCGGTCGAAGCCGCGCAGGCCGCAGTGAAAATCCCCCGACGGGCTGCCGTACAGCAGCCGGCCGGTGGCGGTCAGTACCGGGTTGCCGAGGTAGCGGTGCAGCGGCGGCATGGCGCCCGGTTCGACCCCACCCAGGAACCGGTTGCCCATCACCAACTGCCAGCCCTGGCGCAGTTCGGTCACGAAGTTTTCGAGTTTGCCGAAGTCGTAGCTGTCGTCGCTGTCGCCCATGATAACGTAGCGGCCGTGGGCGGCTTGGATGCCGCCGAGCAGCGCCGCGCCGTAGCCCGCGACCGGGATCGATACCACGCGGGCACCAAGACTTTTGGCGATGGCCTGCGATCCGTCGCTGCTGCCGTTATCCGCGATCACGACCTCTCCGCTGATGCCGGACCGGGTCAGGAAGCCCTGCGCCTTGCCGATGCAGACGGCCAACGTTTCGGACTCGTTTAGGCATGGCATCAGAATGGTCAGTTCAATTGGATACAGCTGGCCGTCATCCATCGCGTGTCGTCCTCGGGCTGATCAGGCGCCTACCGGTTTAAATTCGTGGCTTTTAGAAACTGGTAGCTTTAGGTTTGTACTGGCGCCGAAAGCATTCTCTGTTACAGGAGGCGTCCTTAACACGACCGGTCGTCTCGATGATGTTTATTTCTTCCAAGAGGCAAAATCCGCTATTGTTTCGTGGCTGGTTGAACGCCGCCGTACCGCGGCCTCGGATGCGGGAACTCGTCTCGTTTCTAATCATCGGCGGGCTGTCCGCGCTTGCCTATGCCGGCCTTAACATCGCTTTCACCGTGATGGCCGGTCTTCGCCCGAGCCTGGCTATTCTGCTGACGCTCGCGGTGCTGATCCCGCCGACCTATCTCGCGCAGCGACGCCTGACGTTCCGGTCTGCGCGGACCCACGGCTACGCGTTTCCTCGCTATGTCGGCACTCAGGCGATTGGCAACGGGTTGGCGCTGCTCGGAGCTGAGCTGTTTCCCAGCCAGATTCGTGGCCAGCCGATCGTTGCCTTCCTGACAATCGCCTGCGTGGTTGCGTTGACCAATTATGGTTGCCTGAAATTCTGGGCTTTCCGGGGTACCAAATGATCCAACCCAACGCTCAGTATAATCTGGCCAGCCCGGACTCGCTTTCCATCCGGGTGGCGACGCAGGCGCGGATCCGCATGTTCTCGGCCTTCATGCGGGAATTCGCGCCGCTTGCGTCGGAGACCATCCTCGATGTCGGGGTGACGTCGGACCAGAGCTACGCCTCGTCGAATTACCTTGAGGCGCTGTATCCGCACAAGCATCGTGTCACCGCCGCCGGAATCGACGATGCGAGTTTCTTGGAGACGTTGTATCCCGGCATGACCTTCAAATTGGCGAATGCGCTGGACCTGCCATTCGCCGACAATTCCTTCGATCTGGTGCACTCCTCGGCCGTGTTGGAGCATGTCGGGTCGCGTCAGAACCAGGCCCGCGTCTTCGCCGAATGCCTGCGCGTTGCGCGCCGGGGCGTGTGCGTGACGACGCCGAACCGGTGGTTTCCGATCGAGTTCCACACCCAGTTGCCGTTGGTCCATTGGCTGCCGAAGCCGGTCTGCCGGGCGATTTTTCGCTGGTCCGGCTATTCGTTCTTCGCCGATGAGGGTAATTTGAACCTGATGACGAAATCCGAGCTTCGCCGAATCATATCCCGGCACGTGGTCCGGCGGCATCGTTTTTCGCCGACCCGGCTATGGGGCTGGACCAGCAATCTAGTGCTCATGGTGCACAAGTGGGCTTGACCGGCAGGCTCATTCTTCCTGTCCAAGCGCTTTCGGTGCGCTCAGTTTCTCCAGCCTGACCAGGTTGGCCTGGCGCGCCGCATTGTCGCGGATCCGATACAGCCGGACCGGTGCTGTGGTCGGACCGCTTTCCTGCAGCAGCTCCCACCGGTCCGGCTGCGATAACCTTGCCGCCTCTATTTGGTCGATATGGCCCCACGGATTATGCCCGGGCACGCTGCGCACCAGCACGAAGGGGATTGAATAGTCGTCGATCGCCGCGATGACTTCCTGAGTCGTCTGGAAGCGCGGCAGGTAGTCCTGCGTGTTGTAGCCGCCGGCGCCGAGCAGTCGGGAGCCGCGCACCGCGAACAGACTGGGCCGGGCCGGATCGTTCATCGCGAGCTCGGCGATGGTGGCGCTTTCGGTGGTGTTGTCCATCACGATCAGGACCGAGGGATTGTCTGGCAGCCGGTGCGCCCAGACCTGCCGCACCGCGTCGGTGATGCCGAATTGAGGTTTTGCCTGCATGTCGACCAGCCAGGGCATCGCGGCGGACAGTACCAATATTATGGCAAGCACTGGGATCCGGATGGCGGACCAGCGTGGGCGGCTGGTGCCCGAATGCAACACGAAAGCCGCCAGGAGCAGCAAGGGAGCTACTGCAGGCGCCATATAGCGGCTCTCTAATGCAGCGGGCACGACACATTGGAACGTCACGACGGCCGCCAGCAGGGACGCCATCGCCACCATTCCATTGCCGGCCTTGCCGGAATTTCTGCAGATTGCGAGGAAGCCGACGATGCCGGCGAAAACCAGCACGCCTAGCCCTTGCAACAGAAACTGGAAGTTCGCCGGAACCGCGACGAACAGATAATCGAGCCCCCAATGATAGCGAAAGCCGGGCGAGATCAGCGCGTAGGTCAGCCAGTACCACGGCCCGGCGACTGCTAGAACAATCGGCACGGGTAGCCAGAACGAGCCCCGCCTCAGCCAACGCCAGTCGCGGCCGATCACCAAGGCGAATGCCGGCACCAGCGCCAGGCACGCGGCATTGCCCTTGATCAGCAGCCCAGCCGCGGCGAGCAGACCGAACGCTAGCGAGTACCGAGCCTGCCCGGTATCGAGGTAGCGGCTGTAGGCCAGCGCTGCCAGCAGGCAGATCAGCGCGATGGCGGTATCGAGCATCAGGGTGGCGCTGCCCGGCTGGATGATTGGCGAGGTGACGAAGGCGATCGCCGCAACCACCGCCAGCAGCCGCCCGAACCGCGGCATCGCGACGGCATACAGGATCGTTGCCGTGGCGACGGTGATGGCGGCTGGAAGGACCATCATGGCGGCGCGACCCCAGCCGAACAGCAGCATCCAGACGGCCTCGACGGCGTAGAACAACGGTCCCCAATGGCCGATGCCGACCAGTGGGTAGGAACTGTGGAAACGTTTAACGAACTCTGTCGGCGAGCCCGGCGCATCGGCGGCGAAATAGTCGTGAATGACCAAGCCGGAGACGTAGTGCGAGGCCTCATCGGCCTCGAATTCGCCGGTGTAGGCGCCAAGCCGATGCTGGAGGAAGATCGTCAGACCGGCGATGAGCAGTCCGACCACCAGGTATTCGGCCAAACGATGTCGCAAGGAAACGATAGTCGGTTTCATTTTAATGACAAGGTGATCGGAAATCATGTCTACCCGCACGGTCAAAAGGCGGAGGTAGCACAAAATAAGACTGCGGCGATACGCGCCGGCTTAAGCCTGCTTCAGCTCGATCAGGCTTCGCCGTATCTTTCTCGACCGCTCGACCTTGTCCTCGATATACGCCCCGTCGCCCCAGCGCACGGCGCGTGACATTGCCTGGGCATCCTCCATGAAGCGCGCCAGCATCTCCAGCAGCGCGTCGCGGTTGTTGAGGAACACGTCGCGCCACATGGTCGGGTTCGAGGCCGCGATGCGGGTGAAGTCGCGAAAACCCGAGGCCGCGAATTTCAGCACCTGCTGGCGGCTTTCGTCCTCCAGGTCGTCGGCGGTGCCGCAGATGGTGAAGGCGATCAGATGCGGCAGGTGGCTGACAATGGCCAACACACGGTCATGGTGGGCGGGCTCCATGATCTCGATCATCGAGCCGCACCGGCGCCATAGTTCGGAAATCTTCTCGATCGACGCGGCGTCGGTGCCGGGGGGCGGGGTCAGCAGGCACCAGCGGTTCTCGAATAGGGTGACAAAGCCGGAATCGGGGCCTGAATACTCGGTGCCGGCGAGCGGATGGGCGGGAACGAAGTGCACGCCGGCGGGGATATGCGGCCCGACGTCGCGGATCACCGACACCTTGGTCGAGCCTGCATCGGTGACGATGGCGCCTGGTGCCAGATGCGGCGCGATTGCGGCGGCGAGTTCGGCAAAGGCGCCGACCGGGGCGCATAGTATCACACAGTCGGCGCCGACCACGGCTTGGCCCGGATCGAGTTCGACGCGATCGGCGATATCAAGCGCGATCACCCGGTCCAGAGTTTTCTGGGTGCGGGCGTTGACCACGACCTCACGGGCCAGGTCGCCGCGCTGGCGGGCGATGCGGGCGAGCGAGCTGCCGATCAGCCCGACGCCGATCAGCGCCATGCGTTGGAACAGCGGTTCAGGCACCCGTCTGCACCGATATATCGGCCATGAATGCAGCCAGCGCGTCCGCGACCAGGCCGACCTCCTCCGCGGTTCCGATGGTGATGCGCAAGCAGGCAGGCAGGCCGTAGCCGCCGACGGCGCGCACGATGATGCCGCGGGTGCGAAGATAGGCGTCGGCGGCGTTGGCCCGGTCCGAGGTCCCGAAATCGGCCAGAACGAAATTACCCTCGCTCGGCCAGACCTTGATGCCGGTCAGACGCAGCCGATCGGTCAGCACGGTTCGAAATTTTGCGTTGTGGTCGCGCGAGGAAACAACCCAGCCCGGCTCGGCAAGGGCTGCGATGCCGGCGG
>JAYTTA010000168.1:0-7745 GCA_043745345.1 Acetobacteraceae bacterium
CCGACATCGATGATCACGGTGCCGGGAATGTGGATCTCCCGGCATTTCATCAGCACGTCCGGCTCATAGAAGCCGCGGGCGGCGCGGATTGCCGTGGCCAGGTGATCGGGCTCCGGATGGGTCCAAAGTTCGATGCGCCGGCCAAGGCAGTCGAAGATGGTTCTCTGCATTTTCTGACGTTGCGCCGCAGGAATTAAGAAAGAATGGAGCGCCCGGTCTAGGTAAAGGGGTCACAAGGGGCGACTGCCCCTTGGCGGGTCTGGGCAGAGCCCAGCCTTCCTTAACGGCGTTTCTCAAACTGATAGGGGCTGGCGCTCGTTGTCATAGGATCCAACGACAACCGGTGTTCCAGCGGCGGAAACGCGCGGGAGCGGCAATCGGGGCGGTCGCACAGGCGGCACGATAGGCCGATGCCGACGCGGGCGCGATCGAGGTCCAGCCCGTCGGCGTAGACCATGTCGCCGGCGTGGCTGACCGAGCAGCCCATCGCCACCACGTGCACGGGGGCTGGATCGCCCCAGCGCGCGGCGGGGCGGGAGACGGCGCGCGCGAAGCACAGGAATGCGGCGCCGTCGGGCAGTTCGGCGACCTGGACCTGCACCGCGCCCGGAGTTGCGAACGCGGCGTGCACCACCCAGCGCGGGCAGGACCCGCCGTAGCGGGCGAACGGAAAGCCGGCCGCGGAGAAGCGTTTGGATACGTTGCCGGCCGGATCGACCACCAGAAAGAAGAACGGAATTCCACGCGCATCGGGCCGCTGCATTCCGGACAAACGATGGCAGGCCTGTTCGAACGAGACGCCGAACCTGGCGGCCAGCGCTTCGAGGTCGTGGCGGAGTTCGGTCGCGGCGCGAAGGTAGGGTGTGTACGGCATCAGCAGCGCGCCGGCGACGTAGTTGAGCAAGCCGACGCGAATGATCGATTCAGCCTCAGACGAGGTTGGTTCGGCGGCGCGGACGACCTGCTCGACGGCGTCGCGCGCTTCCAGCAAAGCGAGCTGGAAGGCCATGTGAAAGCCGCGGCTTTCGCGCGGCAGGGCTTCGGACAGCACAAGACTGCGGGCCGACGGGTCGTATCTCCGCAAGGTTGCGCCGAGCGGGCCGACGGTGACGGTGAGACCGTGGTGGCGGCGCAGGCGCTCGGCGATGGCGTGGTTGGTTTCGGCGGGGGTTGCGGCGAGGTCGAGGGCGATGGCCTCGGCGGCCTCTTCCAACACAGAAAAGTAGTTGCCATGGTCGGTGAACAGGTCTCGCGCCTCCTCGGTCGGCAGCAGGATGCGGCGGCCGGAGGGCAACGCGATGCCGCCGGCGTCTTCCCGCGCCACCCGCCAGGCGCGGTAGAGCGACAGCACGGCGCGGGCGGCAGTCGGCGACGATCCGGCGAGGGCAGCAATTTCAGCCTCCGGCACCGCCTCGGCGCCAAGCATGGGATCGGCGAAGGTTTCGCGCAGCCCGGCCTCCAGCTGGCGCTCGTCGGAGCCGGACAGGGTGGCCAAGTCGATGCGCAGGGTTTCGGCCAGCTTGATCAGCAGAGAGGCGGTGACGGCGCGCTGATCATGCTCGATCAGGTTGAGGTAGCTCGCCGATATTCCCAGCGTGGTGGCGAGGGCCTGCTGCGACAGATGGCGTTCGCCGCGCAGTCGGCGGACGGTGCGGCCGATCAAAGCGCGGGACATTCTTTACAACCTTTACGGATTTACAAGTTTGTCGGTGAATTCAACAACCACATTGCCGTAGTTTTGCTTCGAAAGCACCTACTTTCGCAACTGCAATGTCAATTATTGACTTAAAGAGAGGTTAGTGCGCGGCCCGACCGACCGCCTTCATTCTACAGGAGACCACCATGCGTCCTCTCACCGCCCCCGTCCGTGCCCCAGACGGCATGAACACCCCGGCTGGCGACCCGGAGCGTTTCACCGGCATTCGGCGCGACTACAGCGAGGCTGATGTTGCGCGTCTGTCGGGCTCGTTCCGCATTCGCCACACGCTGGCCGAGATGGGCGCGAACCGGCTGTGGCACTTGCTCAAGACCGAGCCTTACGTCAACACGTTGGGCGCACTGACCGGCAACCAGGCGCTGCAGCAGGTCAAGGCCGGGCTGAAGGCAATCTATCTGTCCGGCTGGCAGGTGGCGGGCGACGCCAACTCGGCGGGCCAGATGTATCCCGATCAGTCGCTGTATCCGGTCGACAGCGTGCCGAAGATCGTGACTGCCATCAACAACGCGCTGCGTCGCGCCGACCAGATCGAGCGTTCCGAGGGCGGCCGCGACGGTACTTACTGGATGGCGCCGATCATCGCCGATGCCGAGGCCGGGTTCGGCGGTCCGCTGAACGCCTACGAGCTGATGCGCGCAATGATCGCCGCCGGCGCCGCCGGCGTGCATTTCGAGGACCAGCTGGCTTCCGAGAAGAAGTGCGGGCATCTCGGCGGCAAGGTGCTGGTGCCGATCAGCCAGCACATCCGCACCCTGAATGCGGCCCGTCTGGCGGCCGATGTCGAGGGCGTGCCGACGGTTCTGCTGTGCCGCACCGACAGCCATTCCGCACAGCTGCTGACCGCCGACGTGGACGAGCGCGACCGGCCGTTCATTGGCAATGACCGCACGCCGGAGGGCTTCTTCCGCATCACGCCAGGCAAGGGTGTGGAATACGCGATCGCTCGCAGCCTTGCCTACGCGCCGTATGCCGATTTGCTGTGGTGGGAGACGAGCGAGCCGAACCTGAAGGAAGCGGAACAGTTCGCCGACGCGATCCATCGCGAATACCCGGGCAAGATGCTGGCCTACAACTGCTCGCCGAGCTTCAACTGGAAGAAGAAGCTGCCGGCGGACAAGATCGCCAGCTTCCAGCGTGACATCGCGAAAATGGGCTACCGGTTCCAGTTCGTGACGTTGGCCGGCTTCCACAGCCTCAACCACTCGATGTTCAACTTGGCACGCGGCTATAAGGATCGCGGCATGGCGGCGTATTCGGAGCTCCAGCAGGCGGAATTTGCCTCCGAGACCGAGGGCTACACCGCGACCCGCCATCAGCGCGAGGTCGGCGTCGGTTACTTCGACGCGGTGGCGACGGCGATTTCGGGCGGCAAATCCTCGACGACGGCGATGGCTGGCAGCACCGAGCACGACCAGTTCCACGACGACGGCGAGGGTCACACCCACACCGAGGATTTCGACGACGGCCTGGTCCACAGCCATGAGTGGGCGACGGCGACCGGCGGGAAGTAATTTTCCCGGATTAAATGGAGCAACCCGCGGCGCGCAGGCGCCGCGGGTTTTTTTTGCTTTGGTCAGGCCAGTTTGGGATCAGGCGCGTCTGAGGCCGAGATGCTCGTGCATCGGCTCGAAGTCGCGGTCGTCGTGCAGCAGTTCGTGGCCGTGCTCGATGCAGAAGGTGCCGATGATCAGGTTCACGGTCTTGCCGCTGCTGATGCCGAACGATCGGAGAATGCGGCGGTTTCTTGCAGCCATGACTACAAGCCGGTCGTCCGCCAAGGTGACAATTTCAAGCCGTCGCAGGATACCTTCGAGTAACGCGGAATGGGGATCGTCGCGAGCACCTTGCAGGACTTCCAATAAGATCAGATCCCCTACGAGAACAGCCTCATCCCGCCGCAGGGATCGAAGCTTTAAAACCGGTGGCGTGATCAGATTGCGTAGATGACCGATCCATACCGAACTATCGACAACGATCACCACCCGACTTTTTCAGTATTCCCGGCCTTCCCGCATGGCACCTAGATCTCCTTCCCAGCCAAGACCGCGAAGCGCTTCGATCGCCTCGATTTGACGTTGCTGTTTTACAATCCGCCGCAAAGCCTCCTCAACCGTGCCGCGCTTGGTAGTCTGGCCCGTGGCCGCCATGGCTTCGGCAAGCAACTGGTCGTCGATATCAATATTCGTTCGCATCACATTATCCTCTGTGTGTAAACTATATCCGTATCATACACATTTGTGGCAAATGCCACCCTGGATGGGAAATCTCCGAACGGATACGCTTGGCTCGTTCAACGGGAGCGGCACCATGCGAGAGCTTAAAATCGGCGATGTCACCATCACCAGCATCGTCGAGCGGGACGGGCCGTGGCGAACGCCGGAGACGATGTTTCCCGGCTATGACCCGAAGATCGGAAAGAAATATCTGGTCGAGATGGACCCCGAGGTGTTCGATCCGGTCTCGGGCAAGATGGTCATCACCTACCAGACTTTTCTGGTGCGCACGCCGCACCATGTCATCCTGGTCGATACCTGCACCGGTGAGGACAAGGGCTACCCGGAACCATGGAATTTTCCCAAGCAGCCATGGATGGACGGACTGGCGGCCAACGGGCTTGGCGTCGGAGATATCGACTACGTTTTCTGCACCCATCTGCACATCGACCATTGCGGCTGGAACACGAAGCTTGTCGATGGGCGCTGGGTGCCCACGTTTCCCCGCGCGAAATACATCTTCCACAAGCGCGAATACGCTTATTGGGAGGCGGCCGCGAAGCAGAGCGAAGATCCGCGCGACAACGTGTGGAAGATGAACTGCCTGCCGGTGGTGGAAGCCGGCCAGGCACTGCTGGTCGATGACGATTTTTCGCTTGACGACACCGTGACCCTGACCCCGACACCGGGCCATTCGCCGTGCCATTGCTGCGTCAATATTTTTTCCGGTGGCATGCGCGCCTCGGTGACCGGCGACATGATGCACCACGCGCTGCAATGCCGGGAGCCGGGCTGGTCGACCATCTTCGACATCGATCCGTTGCAGGCGGCGGATTCCAGGCGGAGTTTCCTGGGTTCGGTTGCCGATACCTCGACCCTGATCCTGCCGATCCACTTTCCAAGCCCGACATTGGGACGGATCGAGGCCGACGGCGACCGCTTCCACTATCGTTTCATCCGTTCCTGACCGGAAGACAAGTATGGCCAACGCCGCAACCCCACCCACCGTCCGGCTGGCCGATTACCGACCGCCCGAGTTCCTGATCGACACCGTGGAGCTGGCTTTCGATCTTGATCCCGATGCGACGCGCGTGAGCTCGCGGCTGGCGGTTCGGCGCAACCCGGCGAACGCTGCCGGTAACGCGGCCCTGTTCCTGAATGGCGAGGATATCCGGCTGCGGGCGTTGCGCGTCGATGGCGTGGCGCTTGGCGCCAACCAGTATCAGCTGGTAGACGGCAATCTGGTCGTTCCCGACCTGCCGGATGCGTGCGTGATCGAGATCGAGACTGAGATCGCGCCGGCCGCCAACACCGAGCTGAGCGGGCTGTACCAGTCCAAAGGCAGTTATTTTTCCCAGTGTGAGGCTGAAGGCTTCCGACGCATCAGCTTCTTCCCGGACCGGCCGGATGTGATGGCGCGGTTCACGGTCACCATCCGTGCCGACCGTGCGCGGGTGCCGGTGCTGCTGTCGAACGGCAATCTTTTCGAGGTTGGCAACCTTGCCGATGGCCGCCATTTCGCGACGTGGATCGATCCGCATCCCAAGCCCTGCTACCTGTTCGCGGTCGTGGCGGGCGACCTGGTCGCGGTGAAGGACAGTTTTACCACGATGTCCGGCCGGGTGGTCGAACTCGGCATCTGGGTCCGTTCCGGCGATGAAGGCCAGTGCGGCCACGCCATGACGTCGTTGAAGAAGTCGATGCGGTGGGACGAGGAGGTGTTCGGCCTTGAATACGATTTGGACGTTTTCAACATCGCCGCGGTGTCCGATTTCAATATGGGGGCAATGGAGAACAAGGGGCTGAACGTATTCAATACGAAATACGTGCTGGCCGATCCGGCGAGTGCGACCGACGGCGACTACCAGGGCATCGAGGCGGTGATCGCGCATGAATATTTCCACAACTGGACCGGCAACCGGGTGACCTGCCGCGACTGGTTCCAGCTCAGCCTGAAGGAAGGGCTGACGGTGTTCCGCGACCAGGAGTTTTCCGCGGACCAGGGCTCACGCGCGGTGAAACGCATCGGCGACGTGCGCGGGCTGCGGGCCGGGCAGTTCCGCGAGGATGCCGGACCGCTGGCGCACCCGGTGCAGCCGGACGCTTACATGGCGATCGATAACTTCTACACGGCGACGATCTACCAGAAGGGCGCCGAGGTCATCCGCATGATGCGCACCATCATCGGATCCGAGGCCTTTCGGGCGGGGATGGACCTTTACTTCGCGCGCCACGACAACCAGGCAGTGACGATCGACGATTTCGCGCAGGCGATGCAGGACGCGTCCGGGATCGATCTGACTGCGTTCAAGCGCTGGTACCATCAGGCCGGGACGCCGGAAATCTCCGTCACCGACGAGTATAATGCGGTGGCCCGGCGCTACACCCTGACCCTGCGCCAGGCGACCCCGGCGACGCCCGGCCAGCCGCAGACGTCGCCGCTGGTGATCCCGATCGCGATGGGGCTGTTGGCGGTGGATGGTGCGGCCTTGACCGAGACAACGGTGCTGATGCTGTCGGAGGCCGAGCAGCATTTTATATTCGACGATGTTCCCGCCGCACCGGTGCCATCGCTGCTGCGCGGTTTTTCGGCCCCCGTTAAACTGTCCGGACTGTCCCGGGAACGGCTGGCCCTGCTGGCGGCGCAGGATACCGATCCGTTCGTCGCCTGGGAGTCGGGCCAACAATTCGCGACCGGGGTGCTGCTGGAGATGGCCGCGGCCAATCGGGGCGGGGAAACACCGGCTTTGGATGATGGCGTGATCACGGCGATCGCCGCCACGCTGGCGGCCGCCGACCGCGATCCAGCCTTTGCCGCCGAGGCGATGTCGCTGCCGGGCGAGGCGTTTCTCGCCGATCAGGTTGCGGTGGTCGATGTCGAGGAGATCCATTGGGCGCGGCAGTCGGCGCGGCGCGCCATTGGCCAGGCGCTCGGCATCGAACTGCTGGCCACCTACCACCGGCTGACGGACAACGGCGAGTACCGCATCGATGGTGCGTCGATCGGCCGGCGGGCGCTGCGCAATACGTGTCTTGCCTATCTTGTCGCCGCCGGTGGCGAGGACGGCGTGCGACTGGCCCGGGCGCAATTCGACGCTGCCGGCAACATGACCGACGTGCTGGCGGCGCTTTCGACATTGAACGGCGTCGATTGCCCGGAGCGCGCTGACGTGCTTGCCGCGTTCCATGAGAAGTGGCGCGGCGACGACCTGGTGATCGACAAGTGGTTCGCGATCCAGTCGATGTCGCCCCTGCCCGGCACGATCGACGCAGTGCGGGCGCTGATGGCGCATCCGGGTTTCGATCTTCGCAATCCGAACCGGGTGCGCGCGGTGCTCGGCAGCTTCTCAGCCGGCAACCAGCTCCATTTTCATGATGCCTCGGGCGACGGCTACCGGATTCTCGGCGAGACCATACGGCGGCTCGATCCGATCAACGGCCAGATCGCGGCGCGGCTGGTTTCCCCACTCGGCCAGTGGCGGCGGGTCGATGCGGCCCGTCAGGCGCTGATGCGGGCGGAGTTGTCGGAAACCCTCGCCTTGAAGGATCTGAGCCGCGGCACGTTCGAGATGGCGTCCAGAAGCCTGGCCTGACCGGCGCTCAGTTGGCCTGCATGGCATACACGAAAAGCGGCACGTTGTGGCGGAACATGCGGAGGTAGGTATCCGCCGGACCGCCAGGCGGCGACAGCGCGTCGGAGTAGACCATCGGCCCGACAATCGCGCCGGTCTCGCGTGCCACCGCCTGGGCGAGCTTCGGGTTGGTCATGTTCTCGACGAACACCGCGCGGATGTTATCGGCACGGATCTGGCGGA
>JAYTTA010000169.1:0-7737 GCA_043745345.1 Acetobacteraceae bacterium
GCCGGCGGCACCGGCGCCGACGATGCAGAGGTCGGCATCGAACTCGGCCGGGGTCGCTACCGCGCGAAAGTCGAGGATCACGGCGTCGCCGCTACGACAGCCGGGGCAGGATAGGGCGCATAGCGCAACGGCTACAGCGATCTCTTCGGATCGAATCGTTCGGAGCCGAACAGACGAGCATGAGCCGGTTCCTACCTGTGGTTGCAACAAGGCTACTGATTTAGTGCCAGATAGAAATACACGATCGGAGTCCGCAACGTCACGATGGTGTGATGAAAATGGACTTTCCTGGCTGTGGTCAGATTGGCGGCGACCCAGCCGGCGGGCGCTTTACGAAGCTGAGCGACGCGAATGCGCCGATCCACGATCCGGCCGCGGCGAACAGCACGTAGACCCAATTCTCGGTGTAGCTGATCACCGCGTAGGAGGAGAGCAGGTACCACGAGCTGCTCCAGGACGCGGCCGGCACCCGGCGGCGGGCGATGACGGCCGAGGTGAACTGGACATAGACCGCATCGGTGGCGGCGGTGGCCAGCACGACCGCGGCGGCGGTCAGGGGTTGGAATTCGATTGTCATGCAAGCAACCTGCCTTTCGAGTGTCGGTCGGGCGCGGGGAAAGCCTGCGCGACCGGCCATCTATCCCATGGAGGCGTCGATGCCGTTGCAAAAATCATATGTCGCGTTCGAAAGCCAGGCGGTGCCGAGGCTGACCGTTGGCGGCGAGTTGCTTGTGCCGGAAATTGAGGATGGCGCGCCAGGGACCGTGCCGGCTGTGCTGGTGTGCCACGGATCGGACGGCGTCGACGGGCGTGGCGGGTTTCACATCGAGGCGCTGGCGGCGGCCGGCTATGCGACGCTTGAGATCGACATGTGGGCGGCGCGCGGCACGCGGCGAGGGGCTGCCGCGCGGCCGGGCTCGGTGCCGGAGACGCTGCCTGACGCATTTGCCGCGCTGGCTTTCCTGTCGCGGCAGCCGGAGATCGATGCAGGCCGGATAGCGATCCTGGGGTTTTCCTGGGGCGGGGTGGTGGCGATGCTGAGCGCCACCCGTCGGTACGTGGAAGCGCTGGCGGAGCCTGGGCAGAGGTTCGCGGCTCACATCGCGATGTATCCGGCGCTGTGGAGCTATAACAGGGTGCCCGGTCACGAGTTCTCTGGGCTGACCGGCGCGTCGGTGCTGATCCAGGCGGGGGCTGCGGATGCCTACGACGACCCGGAGGTATGCGCGGGTTTTCTGGCCGGGCTGGATCCGGCGACGCGCGAATTGATCCGGCTGATCGTGCATCCCGGGGCGACCCATGCCTTCGATCGGAACCTGCCGGCCAAGGTGATCCACGACCCTTACGCACATAAGGGGGCGGGTGGTCCGGTGTCGTTCGAGTATAATCCGGAAGCGGCGATGGCGGCACGCGGCGCGGTGATCGAGTTCCTGGGCGTGGCGTCGGGGATTGTTGGACCGTCGCCCAAATGAGCCTGCCAGGACTGGATCGCTGTCCGTCACGCATTGACACCCGGATCAACATCGGGAAATCTTTGTCCGAGGGGCATACCGCGATCGCCCCATGAGGTTTCGGCCGAAGCATCGCGTCCAGGCTCCCAATCAAGGAGTGGACGTCCATGGCCTCGTCCGGCTCTATTACCGTTGCACAGCTTTCCCGATTAATCGGCACGCCGGACGCGCCGGTGCTCGTCGATGTGCGGATCGCCGAGGACAGGGAGGCAGACCCGCGGCTGTTTCCGGCCAGCGTGGCGCGCGACTATCGAAACGTGTCGAGCTGGGCCTCTGACTATGCAGGCAAGAGCGTCGCGGTTGTGTGCCAGCGTGGGCTGAAGCTAAGCCAGGGCGTCGCGGCCTGGCTGCGCCAAGCCGGCGTTGTCGCGGAAAGCCTGGAGGGCGGTTTCGAAGCCTGGGCGCAGGCCGACGGCTTGCTGGTCCAGCCGGACGTACTGCCGTTGCGCGATGCGGCAGGTCGCACGGTGTGGGTCACGCGGGCGCGGCCGAAGGTCGATCGCATCGCCTGCCCGTGGCTGATCCGGCGGTTCATCGATCCGGGCGCGGTGTTCCTGTTCGTGGCGCCATCTGAAGTGGCGGCGGTAGCGGATCGATTCGGCGCCACCCCATTCGACATCGACGACGTTTTCTGGAGCCATCGTGGGGAGGCCTGCACGTTCGACGTCATGCTCGATGTGTTTGGCCTTCATTCCGGCGCGCTGGTGCGGTTGGCAGCGATCGTGCGCGGCGCCGATACCGCGCGGCTTGATGCGGCACCGCAGGCCGCCGGTTTGCTGGCCGCGTCGCTTGGATTGTCGCGGATGTATCGCGACGACCTCGCGCAGCTCGACGCGGCGATGATCTTGTACGACGCGTTCTATCGCTGGGCTCGGGATGCGGTCGGCGAGACGCATAACTGGCCGGCGCCGAGGCCGCGGACATGAACGATGGCGGCGACCCGGGGCTGCCGAGTTTTCGCGCGGCGATGCGGGTGTGGGCGAGCATCGGCTGCCTTTCGTTCGGCGGGCCGGCGGGACAGATCGCGCTGCTGCACCGGGAGGTGGTGGACCGGCGCCGCTGGATCAGCGACCGGCGATTCCTGCATGCGCTGAACTTCTGCACGCTGCTACCGGGACCGGAGGCGCAGCAGCTCGCCACCTATCTTGGCTGGCTGATGCATGGCGTGAAGGGCGGGCTTGCCGCCGGGCTGCTGTTCGTTGTGCCAGGTGCGGTGGTTATGCTGGCGCTGTCGATTGTCTTTCTGATGTTTGGTGACGTGCCGTTGATCGCGGCGGTGTTCTTCGGGCTAAAGTCGGCGGTGCTGGTGATCGTTGTCGAGGCGCTGCTGCGGATCGGGCGGCGGGCGTTGAAGGGCCGGGCGGCCTGGGTGCTGGCGGGCGCGGCGTTCGCTGCGCTGTTCCTGTTCGCGGTGCCTTTTCCCGTGGTCGTGCTGGGCGCCGGATTGGTTGGGTATCTGGCGCCGGGCTATTTTGCGGCCGGTGCGCATGGCACGGCCAAGGATGGACCGCCGGCCGCGCTCGACGCGGTGCTGGAGGCTGATCCGGGACGGGCCGGGCGGTATGCCAGGGAGGCTCGCCGGGCCGGTGCTGTCACCGCCGTGATGTGGCTGCTGCCGGTGGTTGTGCTGATGTGGCGTGGCGGCGTTTATGCCGATATCGCCTGGTTCTTTTCCAAGATGGCGGTGGTGACGTTCGGTGGCGCGTATGCCGTGCTGGCCTATGTCGCGCAGGATGCCGTCGAGCAGTTTCATTGGTTATCCGCGCCGGAGATGTTGACCGGGCTTGGGCTGGCGGAGACCACGCCTGGGCCGTTGATTCTGGTTCTGCAGTTTGTCGGGTTTCTGGCTGGGGCGCGCGCCGGGGGTGGGGCGGATATCGCGGGCGGCGTGGTCGGGGCGGGGCTGACGCTGTGGGTGACGTTTGCGCCCTGCTTTGTCTTTGTTTTTCTTGGCGCGCCGTTGATCGAGCGGCTGCAGGGTAATCGGGCTTTGTCGGGGGCGCTGGCGGCGATTACGGCGGCGGTGGTCGGGGTGATCGCAAACCTGGCCGTCTGGTTCGCCTTGCATGTGTTGTTTCGAAAAATGGTTTTTGTTGGTGGGGTTGGGGTGCCGGTTTTAGGCAGCGTCGAGCCTTTGGCGTTGGTGCTGGCGGTGGTGGCGGCGGTTGCGTTGTTCGGGTTGCGGCTGGGAGTGATGCGGACTTTGCTGATTTGTGCGGCGGGAAGTTTCGCGTTGCGAGTGCTTTAAAAGGATGGGGGTCTGGGGCCTCAGGCCCCAGCCGGGTCGAAGGGCAGAGCCCTCGTCTTACGCTCGTTTCCTGGCTCGCTTGGGCGGCCCAAGCAGCGGGGCAAGAAAGTGGCCGGTGTGGCTTTCAGGGGCGGCGGCGATGTCTTCGGGCGTGCCGGCGGCGACGATGCGGCCGCCGCCGTTGCCGCCCTCGGGGCCTAGATCGAGAATCCAGTCGGCGGTTTTGATGACTTCCAGGTTATGTTCGATGACGACTATGGAGTTGCCCTGGTCGACCAGGGCGTGGAGCACTTCGAGCAGCTTTCGGACGTCCTCGAAATGGAGGCCGGTAGTGGGTTCGTCGAGGATGTAGAGGGTGCGGCCGGTGGCCCGGCGGGCAAGTTCCTTGCTGAGTTTTATGCGCTGGGCCTCGCCGCCGGAGAGGGTTGTCGCCTGTTGCCCGAGGGCGACGTAGCCGAGGCCGACCTGCTGCAGGATCTTCAGCCGGTCGTGGATGCGTGATTGGGCGGAGAAGTAGGGCACCGCCTCGTCCACGGTCATGTCCAGCACTTCGGCGATTGATTTTTCCCTGAACTTTACTTCCAGGGTTTCGCGGTTGTAGCGGCGGCCCTTGCAGACGTCACAGGTGACGTAGACGTCGGGCAGGAAATGCATCTCGATCTTGAGGACGCCGTCGCCCTGGCAGGCCTCGCAGCGGCCGCCCTTGACGTTGAAGCTGAAGCGGCCGGGTTTGTAGCCGCGGGCGCGGGATTCAGGCAGTTCGGCGAACCAGTCGCGGATCGGGGCGAACAGGTCGGTGTAGGTGGCGGGGTTGGAGCGCGGGGTGCGGCCGATCGGCGATTGGTCGATGTCGATGATCTTGTCGATCAGGTCGAGGCCGTCGATGCGGTCGTGGGCGGAAGGGACCTCGCCAGAGCCCATCAGGCGTCGGGAGGCGGCCTTGTAGAGCGTGTCCACGACGAGGGTGGACTTGCCGCCGCCGGATACGCCAGTGACGCAGGTGAACACGCCGAGCGGAAACGTCGCATCGATCGATTTCAGGTTGTTGCCGCGCGCACCGATGACTTTCAGCGTCTTTGTCTTGTCGATGCGGCGGCGGACAGTTGGGATTTCGATGCGGCGGCGGCCGGACAGGTAGTCGCCGGTGAGGGATTTGGGATTTTCGGCGACTTCCGTGGGGGTGCCCTCGGCGACGACGTGGCCGCCGAGGACGCCGGCGAGGGGGCCCATATCGATCAGGTGGTCGGCGGCGCGGATGGCGTCCTCGTCGTGCTCAACCACCAGCACCGTGTTGCCGAGGTCGCGCAACCGGCGGAGCGTGCCGAGCAGGCGTTCGTTGTCGCGCTGGTGCAGGCCGATCGAGGGTTCGTCCAGCACATACAGCACGCCGGTGAGGCCGGAGCCGATTTGGGAGGCCAAGCGGATGCGTTGGCTTTCGCCACCCGACAGCGTGGCCGAGCCGCGGGCGAGGGTGAGGTAATCGAGGCCGACATCGACGAGGAAGCGCAGCCGGTCGCTGATCTCCCGAAGGATGCGGCGGGCGATCTCGGCGCGCTGCGGGGTGAGGGTTTCGAGCGCCCCGTCGAACCAGGCGAGGGCAGAATCAATTGAAAGTTCGCTGACCTCGGCTATGTTCTTGCCAGCGATGCGGACGGCGAGGGCTTCGGGTTTGAGACGGGCGCCATCGCAGACGTGGCAGGGTTTTTCCGATTCGTAGCGGGAGAGTTCCTCCCGCACCCAGGCGCTGTCGGTCTCGCTGCGGCGGCGTTCGAGATTTCGAATTACGCCCTCGAACGCCTTCGATACGGTGTAGGCGCGAATACCGTCCTTATAGATGAAGGCGATGGTTTCATCCGTGCCGAACAGGACGGCATTTCGGAAGGTGACGGGCAGGGACTGCCAGGGGGTGCGGGTGGTGACCTGATAGTGGCGGGCGAGGCTTTGCAGGGTTTGGTCGTAATATGGAGATTGGCTGCCAGACCATGGCGCCACCGCGCCGGCGGCGAGGGTGGCGCGGTCGTCGGGGATGACGAGCGAGGGGTCGAAGAAGCTTTCGTGGCCGATTCCGTCGCAGGCCGGGCAGGCGCCGTGCGGAGAGTTGAAGCTGAACAGCCGTGGCTCGATTTCCTCGATGGTAAAGCCGCTGACCGGGCAGGCGAATTTGGACGAGAAGATGGTGCGCTCGGCGGTGTCGGCGTTCTCGGCGTAGACGATCCCGTCGGAGAGGGCGAGCGCGGTTTCGAAGCTGTCGGCGGCGCGGGTGGCGATGCCCTCGCGGACCACCAGGCGATCGACCACGGCCTCGATCTCGTGTTTGATTTTCCGGTTCAGGGCGGGGACTTCGGCAATCTCATACAAGGTGCCGTCAACTTTTACGCGGGTGAAGCCGCGGCGTTGCAGGTCGGCAAGTTCTTTCCGGTACTCGCCCTTGCGGTCACGGACGACGGGGGCGAGCAGCAACAGGCGGGTGCCCTCAGGCATGGCGGTGACGCGATCGACCATCTGCGAGACGGTCTGAGCCTCGATCGGCAGGCCGGTGGCGGGCGAGTAGGGGATGCCGGCGCGGGCCCAGAGCAGGCGCATGTAGTCGGCGATTTCGGTGACGGTGCCGACGGTGCTGCGCGGATTCTTGCTGGTTGTCTTCTGCTCGATCGAGATCGCGGGGGACAGGCCGTCGATGCTGTCCACGTCGGGCTTGCCCATCAGTTCGAGGAACTGGCGGGCGTAGGCGGAGAGCGATTCGACGTAGCGGCGCTGGCCCTCGGCGTAAATGGTGTCGAAAGCGAGGGAGGATTTGCCCGAGCCGGACAGGCCGGTGATGACGGTGATCTTGTCGCGCGGGATTTCGACGTCGATGTTCTTGAGGTTGTGCTCACGGGCGCCGCGGACGTGAATCGAGTGGTGCGCCAGGGGTGCGCGTGCGATTGAGCCGCTTTTGGGGCTCGGTGCTGGACCGGGCATGGCGACTCCTGGATGTTCTTGGGTTGTTCTATTATATATGGCGCCTCTGGCGCCTTACGAAAAGGTGGTTTCGGGACGCGACTCGGTTTAACGTCTGAATACACGCTCCGGTAGCAAAACCGGTGGAATTCAGGGTTTTTAGGAGCCAAAAATGGCAGGCAGCGTCAACAAGGTCATTCTGGTCGGCAATCTGGGCAAGGACCCGGAGGTACGCTCAATGCAGAACGGCGGCAAGACAGTGAGCTTCTCGCTGGCGACCAGCGAGACGTGGAACGACAAGGCCTCCGGCGAGCGCAAGGAGAAGACTCAGTGGCACCGGGTGGTGATCTTCAACGAGCGGCTTGGCGAGGTGGCGGAGAAGTATCTTCGCAAGGGGGCGAAGGTTTATATCGAGGGCTCGCTGGAAAGCCGGAAGTACACGGACAAGGATGGTGCCGAGAAGGAGATCACCGAGGTGGTGCTGAGCCGTTTCCGCGGCGAGCTGACGATGCTGAGCGGGCGGGGCGAGGAGGGTGGCTCGGCCGGAGATAGCGGGGGTTATGTGGCCCGGGAGCGTGCGCCGGCGATGCAGCGGGCTGGGGCGCCGGCGAGGGCCAGCGCGCCATCGTGGGATGCGCCGAAGGGCGGGGATTTGGACGATGAGATTCCGTTTTAGAGCGGGGTAGTTGCTGTAGTGTAAACTCCACTCCAAGACATCGCTAATATCAAAGACATACTCCCACTAATCGTCTTCCTCTGAGACGTGGTGCCGGGACTGACCCGGCAGCCGAGCGTTGGGTTCAGCACGGCCGGGCCGCTCTTTTATGCGCTACAGCCAGGCGTCGAAAACTTCCGCCTTGTCGGCCGGTTGGAACCGGCCGAATCTTCGGACGAGGCAGAGCAGGATCGGCGCGGGCGAGATGGGGCGTGCCGATCAGACGTTCTTGATTGTCTGTACGCCGCCGTCGATCTTGTGGATGTCGATCGAAACGTCCTCGTTGTAGAACCAGACCTGGTCTTGCAGGAAGGCAAGCGCCA
>JAYTTA010000170.1:0-7733 GCA_043745345.1 Acetobacteraceae bacterium
TCGCGCGCGTGCTCGCAGACCTCGACCGGTGGGAGGATCAGCTCGGCGCCGCCCGACATCGCCGCGACCTGCGCCTGGCACGACCGTTCCAGCGTGTACAGAGTAAGGAACGCCTCGCCGACCGATTTGCCGCCGACCAGAAGGCCGTGATTGCGCAGGATCATCGCCGAATGGGTGCCGAGGTCGGCCACCAGCCGATCCCGCTCATCTAGGTCGAGCGCTATGCCCTCATAACCGTGATAGGCGATGTTGTTGTAGAACTTCATCGATTGCTGCGACAGCGGCAGCAGCCCCTGCTTCTGCGCCGACACGGCAATACCAGCGGCGGTGTGGGTGTGGGCCACGCACATCAGATCCTCGCGCGCCATGTGGATCGCCGAATGGATGGTGAAGCCGGCGGCGTTGACGCGCTTGGACTTGCCCGTGCCCTCCTCAACAATGTTGCCCTGGAGGTCGATCTTGACCAGGTCCGACGCCCGCATCTCGTGGAAGTGCACGCCATACTTGTTGATCAGGAAGTGGTGCTCCGGACCTGGCACACGCGCGCTGATGTGGGTGTAGATGAAATCAGTCATCTTGTAGTAGGCGGTCAGCCGGTAAAGCGCCGCGAGGTCGCAGCGGATTTGCCACTCCACTTCGGAAACACCATGCAGCGAAGCCTGCGACGATGCGACGTTCATGCTCGTATGTCCTGTTTCAATGCTGCCGAAGTGTCCTCCCCGAGGCGGGAGGCGTCAAGAATGGGCCTCAATGAATTTCGCCGCTGTTCTTCAGCGCCGCGCGCAGCTTGTCGGGCGTAAAGCCCTCGGCGCGGCAGACATCCAGGATGACCTTCTCGCGCCGGGTCAGCAGATCGATCGCCGCCGGCAGCTTGGTCACCATATCGGCCGGGATCACCACCGCGCCGTGAAAGTCGGCGTGAATCACGTCGTCATGCACCGTGTGCATCCCGAATACGTCCACCGGCTTGCCGAAATCGACCATGTGGACGTGGGCGTGACTTGGCCCGACGCGCCCGCCGATCATCTGGAAACCCGGAGCCCACGCATCCAGGTCTCGGAACGAGCCATTGGTGACGCAGCCGAGCGCGCCCAGCGCCTTGTGCACGGTCGAATTGACCTCGCCCCAGAAGGCGCCGTAGCCGGGCCGGTCATCGATGTCCTGCAACACCACCACCGTCGGAAAATCAGCCTGCGCCACGTAGTCGTACCAGTCCATGCGGTCGGTAACCGGACTTCTTGGCGCCTCCTTGGAGCGGATCATGCCAACGCGGGCGAGCCCGACCATCGGCGGCGCGTGGCGGTCAAACGCCACCATCGGCTCGACCGTGAAGCCAACCGCGCGGCGGGCTGGGACGACGATTTCAAGGGCGTTGCAGATGGTGGGCGTATCCCACTGCTTGAGGATTTCGAGGTCGGCCTGTTTGAACGGGCGCATTTGTTTCTCCCAGAAAGCAAGATTGGGGCTCGGCCCCAAACCCCGCCGGGGTAGCGCCCCGGTGGGCCTTACGTAAGTGGTGGGTTCTAAGAGCTTGCCCTTAGCGGGTCCAGGGCAGAGCCCTGGACTTGCTATACCTTTTTCACTCCGTAGAACTGCGGCCAGCCCTCCGGCACATCCCGGACAGACGAACGATAAGCCGTAGGTTGGTAGAACACTCCCAGCGGCACGAAGGTCGGCGACTGCCAAAACGCCGCCTGCATGTCCCGGCACAGCTTGTGCTGCGTGGCCAGGTCCGGCGCATCGAACCAGGCCTCGCGCAGCGCCTCCAGCGCGGGCTCGGTCGGCCAGCCGAACCAGGCGCTGGCGCCGCTGCCGCGGATGGCGATGTTAGGGCCGGGCGATATGTTGCCGAAGCCGCCCAAATTAGTGAAGAAGATGTTCCAGCCGCCCTGCTCCGGCGGCGCCTTGTTGGCCCGGCGCGTGACCACGCTGACCCAGTCGATCACTACCAGGTCGACGTTCATGCCGATGCGCTTCAAGGTGTCGGCGGCGACCTGGCCGTGCGCGAAGATGGTGGGGATGGTCGAAGCCAACAGAATGGTGACACGCTCGCCGTTGTAGCCGGCAGCGGCCAGTTCCCGTTTGATCTTGGCCAGGTCCTTGGGCCCGCGCGTGACCTCGACGCCGACATCGTTGGCGTAGGGTGTGCCGGGTATGAACAGCCCGACATCGGTCTTGATCAGGCTCGGCTCGGCGCCGGCGACCGCGGTCATGACCTCGTTCTGGTCGAACGCCGTCGCCACCACGCGACGGATGGCTGGGTTGTTGAACGGCGGGTGCAGATGGTTGAAGCGCAGGCAGCCCATCTCCCCGGTGCCGTCGTTGACCTGGACCACCAGATTTTTGTTGGCGCGAAGCGAAGGCACCAGATCGATCGACGGATTCTCCCACCAGTCGATCTCGCCCTGCGCCAGGGCCGCGGCAGCGGTCGCCGGGTCGGGGATGAAGTTCCACACTACCCGATCGAGATGGACGATCTTGGGGCCGGCGTTGAAGCTGGCCTGGCCGTCAGGACGCGGCACGTAGGCCGGGTTGCGCTCGAACACGACGCGCGATCCGGGAACGCGCTCAGACGCCACGAACCGGAACGGGCCACTGCCGATCGCCTCGGGGATCTGCGCCATGGCGTCGGTCTTCGCCAGACGCTCCGGCATCATCGCGCAATAGACCTCGGCCAGCGCCGCCGGCAGCAGCGCGAACGGCTTCTTCAGGCGGATGCGGATGACCTTGTCCGACGGCGCCGAGATCTCGTCGAGGCGCGACAGCAGCGCGCCGCCCATCGGGTTACGCTGCGCCCATCGCCTGATGGTGGCGACGCAGTCGCGCGCCAGCACCGGTTCGCCGTCATGGAATTTGAGGTTTTCGCGCAGGGTCAGGTCCCACTGCTTGCCATCCTCGGCCAGCGTGTGGCCGGCGACCATCTGCGGCTGCACGTTGAACCCGGCATCGTAGGCATAAAGCGTGTCGAACACCGCCAGCGAGTAGTTGCGGGTGATGTCGGCGGTGGTCCAAACCGGGTCGAGCGAGGCCAGGTCCGCGTGCGGCACGAAGGTCAGGCTGCGCGCGTCGGCGGCCTGCACGATGGAAGGTGCCGCGAGCACGGCAGCCCCGGCGAAGGCTGATTTGAGAACGCTGCGACGCTTCATTCCGCTACTCCCGGTTCAAGATCAGCGATCCTGTGCCACAATCGGCCACGCGACAATGAAAACAGCAGGCCGTGGCATGAATTCTGCCGACCCCCGGCGATGACCGCCTTGGCCAAGCGCAGCTTTTCGCTGGCTCAGCATCGCACGTCGGTGGCGTTGGAGCCTGAGTTCTGGCGGGCGTTGGAACAGATCGCGCAGGAACGCGGACAATCCTTGTCGGCGTTCGTGGCCGGGGTCGATGCCGGACGCGGTCCGGACCGACCGCTGGCCTCGGTCCTGCGCATTACCGCCCTGGCGGCGTTTTACGAACGACGGTCCTGATCGATAGAGCGTCATCCGATCAATGGGGTTCATCCGCTGGATAAGGATGCCGGATAATTCAATATCTCGGAGTTTTTCCGTGCCTCTATCCACACGGAAAAACTTTAGGGCCGCGGGTGCGCGGCCAGCCAGCGCAGGAACGTCGAAAACTCCAATGATCGGCGCGGATCGTCGAGCGTGCCGGTCAGACGCAGCACGATTTCCGGTGGATCCTCGATCGCCGGGCGCAGCGCCGCGCGAAGGTCGAGGGCGGAGGCCGACACGTTGCCGGTGAAATCGACCTCGCCGGCCGGCCCCGACAGGCGCGTGTCGTGGAAGGTCAGCGTGCCGGCGGCGGCGGTGCCACGGAGCGTCAGCACCTGGAACGCGGTCGGACCGCCGGACAACGCGTCGTGCAACGCGGCCTCGGTCGCGGCGCGCCGGCGCGGGTCGGCGCGCCCGGCCAGCAGCTTGACGCGGAACAGGTCGAACCCGGTCAGAACACCATCTTCGACATCCAGCATCACATTGCCCTGCATCGTCGAAAGCAAGGTGGCGGCGCTGTAGCCGGACCCAGACAGCCGCATCGTGCCCGCGGCCAGCCCGCCGGCGAGGTCGAGCTTCAACCCTGTCATCGGCCCGGCGATACGCACGTCACGCAGCGTCGCGTCGAGCGTCAGCGCCGGCAGTTGCGTTGCCGTGTCGAGCGTCATGGTGCCGGCCAGCGTGCCGCCGCCGAGCTGACCGGTGAACGGCGCCAGCCGCAGCACGCCGCCGGCGAGGCTCAGCGTGGCGCTGGACGGCCCCAGCACCGGGCGCAGGTCGGCCAGGGTTTCGCGTGCCGAGATGGCGACATTGCCCTGCCAGTCTTGCAGCCACGCCACCGGCAGCAGGTTTTCGCGCGCCACCCCGGGTAACGCCAGGCTGTCGGCGTTGATCCTGGCCGACAGGATCGGCATCGGGCCGAACTCCAGGGCGAACGGTGCCGACAGCCGCGACAGGCCGGCGACAATGTCGAGATTTTCCGCGACCAGCCGGAATGCCCCTGCGGGCGGCTGCACGCCGGCAACCTGCGCGATCACGGAAAGCGACCCCTCACCGAGCCACCGGTCGGCGGATGTCATTCCAAACAGAGCCATCAGACGCGAAGCGCTGGGATGGCGTAACGTCGCAGGGCCGCTCCAGCCGCCGGTGCGCAGGTCGATCAGCGGCGAGGCTTCGAGCCGCGCGTCGGCGAGATCGAGCGTCAAGCGACCGGCCAGCGCCTCGGCCGGGCCGGCCAGGCGCAGCGAGGCTGACGCAGGGCCGCGCCAAAAGTCGGCTGCCGGGCGCCGGGCGGCGGGGATCAGATCCGCGAGTTCGGCAATATCGACCGCGGTGGCGTCGATCCGGGCATCAAGGACGCGTGCGCCGGGACCCAAGTTGCCGCTGGCGACGATGTCGATGCCACGCGGCCGCACTTCAAGTCGGCGCAGGATCAGCCGCGCGTCGCCGCCGGCCATCGGCTGCAAGGCGGCATCCAGCAGCATCGGCCCGATAGTCTCGCTGGCCAGCGACGCCGCGCGTGCGCGAAGCTTGACATCGACATCGAAACCACCGCCGAGCTTTGTCAAATCCGGAATCAGGCTGGCCAGCGTGAGGCTTTCGGGACGCCATGGATCAAGCACCAGCACCGCGAGATCCAGCGATGCGGCGACGGCCGGGTGCGCCTCGGCCCGGCCCGCAGGACGCAGTCGCAGCTCGCCGGCGATGGCGCCGCCATCGACTTGGCCATCGATGCCGGTCAATGTCAGCGATCCAGCACCGGCCTCGACATGGGCCCGGAACGCGGCGTGCTCCAGCACACCGGCGGGCAGTGCCGGCAGCAGCCGCAGCCCGGCATCGTCCAACCATTGCAGGGTGGCGCGCAGGGCCGGCGCCTCCAGTCTTGCGTCGCCTGCGAAGGTCGGGCGCGCCGCCTCGCCCACCGGAAAAATCCCGGCTTGCACGTCACCGCTCATCCTAAGCGCCGCCTCACCCGGCAGCAGCGCCGTCGCCTGGATGATCTTGACCGTGGCGGCGCCAAGTTCCAAGTCGAGTCGAAGCTGGCGAAGGTTGCCACCGCCAAGTTCGGCGGCCTCGGCCGTCAGTTTCAATCCGATTGGCAAAGGTGCCGCGCCAGTGCGCGGCGACAGGTCCAGCCAAGGCGCAAGGTCCACCCGCACCGCCGCCAGCGAAAGGTCGAGACGGGTGATGCCGGCCTGACCAGGTCCAAGCCGGCCGGCACCGCGCACCACAGTGCCGCCGAACGTGGCATCGATGTCGGAGAACACGAAGCCGGTACCCGCGGACGCGACCTGGCTCCCGGCCTTGAACGCCAGGGCGGGTGCCGCCAAAAGTTTCGAGGCGTCGGCGCCGGTGGCTACCAGCTGCCCGGTCAGCATGCCGGTGGCGGCGACCTGGCCAGCGAAGCTAGCGCTGGAGCCGTCAAGCCCGCCCTCGCCGGCCAGGGCAATATTCAGGCGCGACGACAATTGCGGCCCGCCGCTGGCGAGCCGGGCTGAAAACCGCAGCCTGTGTCCGGCCAGCTCCGCAGTTCCGACGGCGTGTAGCGTGCCGGTGCCGGGATCAGCAGGGATACCGCCGCCGTCGGGATCCAGGTCCGGCGACGCTCCCGCGGCCGGGATCCCGCCCGACGTGGTCAAGACTGCGTTGACCCCGGTGAACTGGATCTCACCGATGTGCAGCCTGCCATCCTCGATGCGCGCCGAGAAGGCTTCGAGCCACGATGGCGGCCAGGCTGCGAGCTCCCCTGGTGCCAGCGGCCAGGCGACGACGAGGTCCGGGCCGCGCAGCACCAGCTCACGCGTATCGACACGGCCGAGCAGCAGCGGCAGCGGCGCCACGCGCAGCCGCAGCGAGGTGACCCGCAGCGGCGGCGCCGCACGGCCGGTGGCGTCTGTGTCAGTGCCGGTGTTCCAGCTGCCGATCACCACCTCGTCGGCGTTGAGCTGCGGTTCCGGCAGCAGCACGAGAGAAATACGGCCGGCGATTGCCACCGGGCGGCCGAGCGAGGCGCTGGCCACGGCTTCGACGGTGG
Organism: Acetobacteraceae bacterium; assembly: GCA_043745345.1. GTDB lineage: Bacteria > Pseudomonadota > Alphaproteobacteria > Acetobacterales > Acetobacteraceae > PALSA-911. The sequence goes on from JAYTTA010000170.1 coordinate 6,526, forward strand.
CGCGGTAGCGATTCCAGTCGAGCCGCGCCGGCACCTGCCAAGCCGCCAGCAGGATCGATCCGGCCAGCGCGAGCACGCCGATCAGCAGGAGACGCACCGGGCGCAAGCTAGTCGGCGATTCCAGGCGTCAGCCACGACGCATGGCGCATTGGCGCGCCACGTGTTTCACCGCAACGATCGAAGGTTTGCCAGCCAGCCATTCCGATATCCCAGATCCGGGCCGCAGGATGCTGGCCCGGACCCATCGCTGCAAGGCGGCTTGCAAATCATCGCAAAGCGCCTCTCGGGTGGCGATCTTTTGCCGGCATCAACCTTCGCATGGTATTCGAGTGTTATGGGATATTGGGGAAAACTGCTCGGAGGGATGGCCGGGTTTGCTGTGGGCGGACCGCCCGGCGCCCTGTTCGGCGCCGCCCTAGGCCACGCCGTCGATAGCGGCGCCATACAGGCGCCCAAATTACCGTTCGCCAGCTTCACGGGTCCGGGGGCGGCCTGGAACCCCGCCGGAATCGCTGCCCTGCTCGGGCGTCGCGACCAGCTGTTCGCGATCGGCGTCGTCGTGCTCTCGGCCAAGCTGGCGAAATGCGACGGCCGCGTGGTGCGTGAGGAGATCGACGTCTTCAAGCGCCATTTTCGCATCCCGCCAGAGGCAGTGGGCGACATCGGACGGCTGTTCGATCAGGCCCGCGACAGCACCGCGGGCTATGAGGGCTTCGCCGACCAGCTCGGCCAGGCCTTCGCCGACAACCGCGGCATGCTGGAGGATGTGCTGGTGGCGCTGTTCGCGATCGCGCGCGCCGACGGCGTGGTCAACAACACCGAGGCGGCATTCTTGGCCCGAGTCCATCGCGGCTTCGGACTCGACCAGGTTTCGTGGGATTTCGCCCGTGGTGTGGGCGGTGCAGCGTCGGGAACCAGCGGCAGCGCCTATCAGCGCACAGGAGCCAACGAAATCGATGCCTACGCCGTGCTCGGCGCCAGCCGCGCTACTTCCAACGAGGAGTTGCGTGCCACCTGGAAGCGGCTGATGCGGGAAAACCATCCCGACAGCCTGGCCTCACGCGGAGTACCTGAAGCGTTCATCGCCAGCGCCAACGACAAGGTGGCACGGATCAACGCCGCCTGGGACCGCATCAAGCGCGAGCGCGGCCTATGAGCGACCATGCCCTGACGGAAGCGTGAGGATGAGTTCTTGATGCGCCAGGCGC
>JAYTTA010000171.1:0-2114 GCA_043745345.1 Acetobacteraceae bacterium
CGTCATCCGCGATGCCTTGCCGACCTTCACGACACAGGACTGCGCCAACTACTTCACCGCAACCGGGTATGAGCCAGACTGATCGGATTCCGCTCTAGCTTGGGTCCGGCGGCGATGGTTTTAAAGTCCGGCATCAGCCGGCCGGTCTAAGACCCAGCTCAGGTCACGGCCGGAATCGTCCATCTCGGTCTTGGTGGCTTCCATCGCGCCCACATGGCCAAATACACCCAATGAGCTGATGCCGCTCGATCCCGAGGTGCTGACCTGGCGCATCGCCGGCGCCGGGCTGATGGCCGGCGACCGGCGTATCTACGACTGCCTGGCGCCACAGGATTTTCTCTACACGCTGGTCGAGCGGAGTTTCAGCGCCGAAACCGTCTACTATGGTCGGATTGCTGGCCGAGATCATCTTCGCCGGCGAGGATTCTGCGGCGGTGCTCGACGCCATCGACCGACCGGGCGTGCGGATCGTCAGTCTCACCGTTACCGAGAACGGATAGTGCCTCAACCACGCCACCAAGTAGCTTGACCTCGAAAACACACTGAGTCAGCAGGACATTGCCGAACCGGCGAGGCCACGCAGCGCCATCGACATCGTGGTCGAGGCTTATTGCCGCCGCATGGCAAACGGGGAAAAAGCCTTCACGGCGCTGAGCTGCGACAACATCCAGCATAACGGCCGCGTGCTGCGCGATGCGGTCCTCGCGCTGGCCGGCGCGCGCGATCCGAAGCTTGCAGAGTGGATCGCGACGCACGTAAGATTCCCGAGTGCCATGGTGGACCGCATCGCGCCGGTGACATCGGCGCACTGGAACAGCGCCACGGCATCGCCGATCGGTGGCCGGTGTTTTGCGAGGCCTTCACCCAGTGGGTCATCGAGGACGATTTCGCCGCCGCCCCGACCTGGCTGTGGAGCTGGAACCTCGGCATCCCCGAATCGCCGAAGAACAAGGATGCGGCTCGTACTTTCGCGACATGGGCGACCTCGAAGGACTACATCAAGCTGGTGGCGGCACAGAACGGATAGGTCGCGGTGCTGCCCGGCACACGCAACTCGACCTATACCAACGACGACTATAAAACGCTGCATCCTTTGCGGGCATCGTGAAGACTGCGATCGAGCAGGCTAGGCCACAGTCGCCGACCCGTGAGCCACGGCCCGATACCGGCGCGCGGTTCGTGGAAATCCCGGAGTCCCAGGGCATTGGCACTCAGGTCGGCCAGACCATGGCCGGCACGCTGACTGGCACCTCGGTCGACCAGGCGCCGAAATCCGCCCAAGCCGCCACCGAACGCACCACGGTGCAGGCCGGCAACCCGAAGACGTAGATGTCCACGGTCGCGGCCCAGATGAGTGCTCCGGCACCGCCTGAAGCCGCTTCGCCGACCGCGCTTCCCTGACTGTCTCGGGCCGCGCCGGCCGGCTGCAGGTAGTGCCGTCGGTCGCGGTGCTGCTGCTGTGGATGATCGTGCCGCTGGTGATGATCGTGTGGTTCTCGCCTACCTCATTACCGATCCCGACTTCTGGGTCTCGCTGCGCAACACGATAGTGCTGCTCGGCTCGGTGCTGGTGATCACGGTCGGGCTCGGCGTTCTGCTCGCGGTGCTGTTCGACCAGGATTTCCCTGGCCACGGCATCGCCCGCGTGCTGGCGATGCCGCCGTTTTTCGTCATGCCGACGGTGGCCGCGCTGATCTGGAAGAAGCTGATGATGCACCCGATCTATGAGGTGTTCGGCGCCATCGCGGACGCCTTCGGCTTCGAGCCGATCGCCTGGTTCGCCAAATACCCGATGGCCTCGGTCATCCTGATCATATCGTGGGAGTGGCTGCCGTTCGCGCCGCTGATCCTGCTCACCGCGGTTCGGTCGCTCGACCATGAGCAGCGTGAGGCAGTGCTGATGGATGGCGCCGGCGTCATCGCGCAGTTCTTCTTCATCACCCTGCTGCACCTCTCGCGCGCCATCAGCGTCGTCATCACGATCGAGACGATATTCCTGCTCATTGTGTTCGCCGAGATCTTCGTCACCACGTCTGGCGGACCTGGCAACGCGACCACCAACCTCGCGTTCCTGATCTATGCCCGCGCGCTGCTGCTGTTCTTCCCGATCTTCT
>JAYTTA010000172.1:0-2112 GCA_043745345.1 Acetobacteraceae bacterium
GAGCCCGGCGCGTTCGCCTATCCGTTCCTGGAGGCACTCATGCATCGCCTGATGCTGGCCGGGCTGACGGACGGCACCGTCGAACTGGTGCGGGTCAGCCGTGGCGGACTGGCGATCGGCTACCTCTACAACTTCGTCTATCGCGGGCAGGTCTACTGCTATCAATGCGGCTTTCTGTTCGAGGCCGATGCCAGGCTGAAGCCGGGCCTGGTCAGCCACACGCTGTGCATCGAGGACCATCTGCGCGCTGGCGCCTCGATCTACGATTTCATGGGCGGCGACGCGCGCTACAAGTCCAGCCTGGGCCAGCCCGGACCCGACCTGCACTACGTGGTGCTGCAGCGTCCGACGATGATTCTGCGGGCCGAGAACGCCCTGCGTCGGCTGCGCGACCGATCGCGAGCCCTGCGCAGCAAAGCGATTCCCGTACCGCCGCCGGCGGACTGAACCCGCCGTTGTTCGCCATCGGCTTGGCGGCTAGGCTATTCAGTGAAAAGCTGCCGTTCCGCCGAGGGGATGAACCGCCATGCAAGCAAAAGAAGCCGTCAGCAACCGTGCCGAAGCCGCCTATCTCTATGACAAGCTTCAGGAACGCGTCCTGGCACGCGACCAGATCGGAGCTAGCGAGACCTATTACGACCTGCTTCGCGCCGGCCGGCCGGTGCGGGAGATCATGGCCGAAGGTATCCGCATCCACGCGCCTTACACCCACGTCCCATACCACGAGCGCATCGACGACGGCTTCGTCAACTTCGTCAACAACGATCACTGCCTGCTGAGCGCCCGCGCCGGCCTGCATCTCGCCCGGATGATGCCGGACCGGCTGGCTGCGTTGCCGATGGCGCAGACCATCTGGTACATCCCGACCGGCCTCGACATCTGGAACCAGAAGCTCGGTCGCGCTCCTGGCCACTATACCCGTGCCTATAAAAGCCAGCCCGGCAATCTGGTGGCGCCGCAGGTGTTCTGGCAGGACCAGTCGCCCGAGCGCCTCGATGGGCCGTTGCGTGACCGGCTCAACCACTGGATGACCCTGGTGCATCGTGGCCAGGTGATTGACGCCTACCGCGTCTTCCTCGGGCTGATGGAGGACACCGCCAACCGCCGCGAGGTGCTAGCCGAGCTGGTGTTCGCGGGCATGATCGACTTGCAGGACCGCGTTTTGCACAACCGCTCCTACACCACCGGCCACAAATCCTACCGCGCCCGCGCCACGGTCGAGATCGGCCACGCGCTGGGCTGGGACAACGCGCACGACGTGATCTATGCCGGCGCGCTCGACATTGCCGTCGGGCCGCGCTGGTACTCGACCTACGAGATGGCGAGCAACGCGGTGATGCAGCACATCGAGGGTATCGAGCTGCACGCCGTCCCTTACAGTGGCACGACGCCACGCGAGCGTGAGGTGCTGACCCAGACCTTGGGTCTCACCGACATCGAGCAGGACCAGCTGATCTCGATCCTGATCGACGAACCCGAACCCGTCTATATCGAGGCGATCAGCAAGCTGCTGCTGGCGGGGAAGGGGCCCCGGCAAATACTGGACGCGATCCAGGTCGCTGCCGCCCGCATCCTGACGCAAACGCATATCCAGACCAATTTCTCGGTGCCGCAGCACTGCTACGAGTACTGCAACACGCTGGCCTGGTTCTACGACAACTTCGAGCACCCGCAGCGGCTCAAGCTGCTCTATGTCGCGGCCTCGTTCGTCAACCGCAACGCGCATCACCAGCGCCACACCGGCGACGGCGATCCGGTGACGATACGGGCACCCGGCGGTGCCGACCGCCTATCGGCGCACCAGCTGCTCGACCGCATCGACGGCGCCATTACCAGCCTGGACGGCCCGCAAGGCAGCGCCTGGATCCGCGCCTACCTCGACAGCGGCGCCGACCGCGTTACGCTGGTCGACCGGCTCGGCCTGGTCGCGACCCGGCTCGGCAACGATCCGCACAACCAGGAAATCGCCCAGTGCCTGCTGGAGGATTATCGAAAGAACCCGTCCGGCCGCGACCGCGACCAGCTGCTTTTCGCCTGTGCGCAGCATACCGCGACGCATCGAAAATACGGCGACACGCTGGAGGCAGCGCGGCGGTTTGGGGAGGCAATGGG
>JAYTTA010000173.1:0-7660 GCA_043745345.1 Acetobacteraceae bacterium
AGACGAGGCATACGGTGCGGGTATGACGGAGAGACTGGCGGCCTGATAACAACCAGGACCAAGCTTAACTCGGCCGCCAAACTGTCCAAAGGGACGGGACCACCTCAGCGTCATTGCTGGCGATGGACAACACTACGCTTACCGCGGCGCTCAAGCCGCTGGTGCGTCGGGGCCTAGTGGCCGTGACAGTCGATCCCGCCGATCGCCGCGGCCGACGACTGACGCTGACGCCCGTTGGAATGGACCTGCTGTTGCAGGCCGTTCCCATCTGGGAGAGCACGCACGCCGCCGTCGAGCGCGGTCTGGACGGTGGCGTCGATCCGAACCGTTTTCGCGAGGCCTTGCGTGCCGTGTCGTAATTGAATGGAAGGTGCCGGCCTTGCCGGGCTCCCTGCTCTCTATTCCCCCACCCGGGCGATCGGCCGCACCAGAATTTCCGCCAACACGTCCGTTGTATGCTCACCGAGGCGAGGAGCGGCACGGCCGACGCTGCCCGGCGTATCGGACAGCTTCACGTTGACACCGAGCGTGCAGGATTTTCCGGTTACCGGATGGTTGGTCTCCACCACCATGTCGCGCGCCAAGATTTGCGGATCGGTCAGCACCTCGTCGTAGTGCAGCACTGGCCCAGCGGGAATGCCGGCGGCCTCGAAGTCAGCCAGCCACTCCGCCGACGTTCTCGCGGACAGCCGCTCCTGAATCAATGCGACAAGTGCAGAATTATTGGCGACGCGGTCGGCGTTGCGGGCAAACCGTGGATCAGTCGCCACGTCGGAAAGGCCGAGCAGCGCGCAGAGCGAAACGAAGAACTTCTGCTGCGCGGCGCCGACCGTGATGTGGCCGTCCAAGGTGGAGAAGATTCGGTATGGCGCGCTGCCGCGATGCATCTGCCCGATCCTGGGCGGCCGTGTGCCGGTCGCGAAGTAATGCGCCGCCTCATACACGCCCAGCGCGGTCGCGCTCTCCAGCAACGACGTCTCCACCCACTGACCGCGCCCGGTGCGATGCCGCGCCTCGATCGCCGCCAGCAGCCCAAAGGCCAGGAACATCCCCGCGGACACATCGGAGATGGCGATCGGCAGCCGGTGCGGCGGGCCGTCCTCCGGCCCGTTAGTGCTCATCAGCCCGGACATGCCCTGGGTCATAAGGTCAAAGCCGCCCCGCCTCCGATATGGGCCGGTCTGCCCGAACCCGGAAATCGAGCCGTAAACCAGTCGAGGATTGCGCGCGTGCAACGCTTCATACCCGAGGCCCAGCCGCTCCATTACGCCCGGACGAAAATTCTCGATCAGGATGTCGGCGCGATCGACTAGCTCCAGCATCGTCGCCATATCAGACGGCGCCTTCAAATCCAGCACGATCGAACGTTTGTTGCGATTCCAGATCATGAACGGGGCGCTTTCGCCGTTCACGAACGGCGGCATGCCGCGCGCCGCATCGCCAACGCCAGGCGGCTCAATCTTGATCACATCGGCGCCCTGGTCGCCCAGCATCATCGCTGCATAGGGCCCGGATAAGTGGCTGGTCAGATCCAGGACCAGCAGATCCTTCAATGCGCCTGGCATTTTTCCTCCCAAAAAAGAAAGTAAGAATAGGGCGCCGCCCCAAACCGCGCCGGATAGCGCCCGGGAGCGTCTGACCTAGTCTATCAGCAGGATGTGCAGGCGGCGGGGGCCGTGGGCGCCCAGCTCAAGGGTTTGCTCGATATCGGCCGAACGCGACGGTCCCGTCACCCACATCACGTTGCGCGGCATGCTACCGAACTCGGCGCGCAGCAAATCCCAGGCCTCCTCATAGGCACCGACGATCCGGGACGCGCGCAACACGACAACAGCGGTGTCAGCCAGCAGGTTCAGCGTGGTCGGGCGATCCGCGGCGGACGGCAGCATCAAGGTGCCGGTCTCAGCAACGGCAGCAAAGCCATGCTGCACGCTGACGAGGTCAGAGTCCTCCGCCCGGCCCTCCCGCACCAGCAGCAGCGGCCGGTCAGACCACGGGATCGCGCGCAACGCTTCATGCGGCGCTATCACGAACTCGCTCGGCAGGTTCTGCGCCGCCAGATAGTCGGCGACCGCGCCCGGAACGGCGGCGATGTCAGAAACACGCTCAACGGTGCCGAACTCACGCTCGACGTTGGCCACGAACAGCGTCACCTGGTCCTCGTGCGGAATGCGCGAACGGGCCGGTATCAGATGCCGCGGGTGCGTCTCCAACCTGGTGCGCAGCATCGCCTGCTGGTCCGCCGGCAACGGCCCGCGCCGCAGACCACGGCGGATCGCGGTCAGCATCGTCTCGCGCGACATCAGGCGCCGGCCCGGCGCTGCTGGCTGGCGTAGCGCGAAAAGAAGGTGCCGCCCTCGGGCGCTGGCAGGTCGCGGCCGGCGGTCCACCCACCGGCAAAGGGCAGGGAAGAAAAACGGCCGCGTTTTCGACCGAGCGTCATCAAGACGAAGCTCGCCGCGCGCGTGACAAACCGATAGGCAGCGGGGCGGCGCGCGAAAAAAGCCCACAGGCCGAGATTGGTACGAACAATGGAGGGCGTCAGGTGACGTTCAAACTCGCGCTCCCGCCAATGGCGCATCAGATTGGGCAGCGGGATTTTCACCGGGCATACGCTCTCGCACTTGCCGCAGAAGGTCGAGGCATTCGGCAGCAGCCCGGCCTGCTCGACGCCGACCAGCGCCGGGGTCAGCACGCTGCCCATCGGTCCGGGGTAGACCCAGCCATAGGCGTGGCCGCCGACTGCGCCGTAGACCGGGCAATGGTTCATGCAGGCCGCGCATCTTATACAGCGCAGCATGTCCTGGAATTCGGTGCCAAGCATCGCCGACCGGCCGTTATCAACCAGCACGACATGATATTCCTCGGGCCCATCAAGATCGACCGGGCGGCGGGCGCCGGTCGAGAACGTTGTGTAGACCGAAAAATCCTGGCCGGTGGCTGAGCGCGCCAGCAGCCGCAACATGGACGTCGCGTCTTCCAGCGTCGGCACCATCTTTTCAATGCTGGCAAGCACGATGTGGATGCGCGGCAAGGTCTGGGTCAGATCACCGTTGCCCTCATTGGTGACGATGACCGAGCTGCCGGTTTCGGCGATCAGGAAGTTCGCGCCGGTGATGCCGACATCGGCCGCCAGGAATTTTTGGCGGAGCTTGGTCCGCGCCTCGGTCAGTATGTCGCGGCGTTCGGTGAACACCCGGTCCACCGGTAGATCAGTGTGGGACTTCCGGAACTGCGCCTCCCAGTCCTCGCGATTGAGATGGAAAGCGGGCGCGATGATGTGGCTCGGCAGCTCGTGGCGAAGCTGGATGATGTATTCGCCGAGGTCGGTCTCGACCGGCTGGATGCCATTTTGCTCCAGATGATCATTGATCGCGATCTCCTCTGAGATCATCGATTTTCCCTTAGTCACGGTGCGAGCACCGGCTTTCTGGCAGATCGCCAGCACCGCAGCGCGGGCTTCCTCCGCATCAGCGCACCAGTGCAGGTGGCCGCCGGCAGCGGTTAGGTTGCGCTCATATTCCTCCAGATAGAAGTCGAGGTTGGCCAATGTGTGATTTTTGATGTCGCGACCGATGTTTCGCAACGCCTCGAATTCCGGCAAACGCGCGACAGCCGCAGCGCGGCGCGCGACGAACGAGGGTCCGGAGTTGGCGAGGGCCTTTTGCAGCCCAGTATTGGCAAGCGCCGTTCTGGCATTCTGCTTGAAGGCAAGGCTGGTGACGACGTGCATGAAAACCTTCCAGATGCGGGTCCAGGGATGCTATCCCTGCCGGGTGTAGGCGTAGCAGGCAAGGGTTCCGACTGGCTGCCATAAACCAGATAGAATGCCGATGGAGGGAAAGCCCGGGCTTGCTTCTAACTCAGCAACAATTTGTGCTGCCGCAGAAATCCCAGCAGCGGCAGCAGCGGCAGTCCAAGAATTGAGAAGAAATCACCCTCAATCTTCTCAAACAGCTGCATGCCCGGACCTTCAAGCCGGTAGGCGCCGACGCTGGTGAGCAAACGCTTGCTTTCGAGCTCCAGGTATCGTCCTGCCAGCTCCTCGGAAAAATCGCGCATCGTCAGACACGGCCGATCGACATGCTGCCAAATACGGGTGCCGCCATGGTGGACCACGACTGCTGTCGCAAGTTCGTGGGTTTTACCCCGCAGCCGCCGCAGGTGCTCAGCGGCCATGGCAAGATCAACCGGCTTGCCGAACCATTTGCCGTCGCAGACAAGGATCTGGTCAGCGCCGATCACCAGCGCGTCGGGTTCGCGCCGGCTGACGCGATAGGCCTTCATATCAGCCAGCAGCAGTGCCGCCTCATGGCCAGCAGAATTCTCAGCCTGCGCGCTACGCTTGATCTCCTCCTCATCGACATAGGCCGGACGGACGGTGAAGCGCAGCCCGGCATTTTCCAGCACGGTGCGACGCGAGGCCGACTGGCTAGCCAGGATTAGCCGTGGCTCGGCGTTCTGCAGGGTCATGATGGCACCTCGTCGAGGCGACGGCGGCGGTCGTGCCAAGCATCCATCAGATGCAGTGCCGTCGCCGCGGTTTCCTCGATCGACCGGCGGGTAACGTCGATCACCGGCCAACCACGGCTGGTGCACAGACGTCTGGCCCAGAGTAACTCAGCCTTGACCGCGGCTTCGTCGACATATTCGGAGGTATCCTGACGCACCGGGCCAGTCTGCGCGCCGGCACTGATCAGCCGCAGCCGGTGGCGACGGATCTCGATCAGCGACCGGGCATCGACGGTGAGACCGATCACCGGGCAAGGCGGATCATCGAGGCCCGGCGCCGGCGGAGTGCCTGGCACGAGAGGGATGTTGGCCGCTTTGATGCCTCGATTGGCGAGGTAGAAGCAGGTCGGGGTTTTCGATGAACGCGACACGCCGACCAACACCACGTCGGCCTCAGCGATCCCGTACTGCGCCTGGCCGTCATCGTGGGCAAGCACATAGTGCATGGCATCGATGCGCCGAAAATAGTCAGCGTTAAGGACGTACTGCTTGCCCGGGCGTGGTGCCGCTTTTTCGCCGATATGCTCCTGCAGTAGCTCGATCACCGGATCAAGCACGTGCACAATCGGTACGTTGAGCTTCGTACAGGTGGTCTCGAGGTCGGTGCGCAGGACTTTGTCGACAAGAGTGGAAAGCACCGGGCCAGGTTCGGCCTCAATCCCTTCCAACACACGGTGCAACTGGAATCGCGTCCGTACCAGACTCCAGCGATGATAGACGATGTTGGCGTGGTCGAACTGCACGGTTGTGGCACGCGCGACGGCATTCAGGGTTTCGCCGGTGGCGTCGGAGACGAGGTGTAGGTTGGTCTGCTGCCCGCTCATGCGCTGTCCCGATGCCGCGTTGAATTGAGAGGATAGCGGGGATAAGCCACCTTCGCGCAAGCGGCAGCCAGCAGAGTGGGGATAAGCGACTCCGCTTGAGGTACGGGGGATAGGAATCTGCGATGTCTAACCTGACGTCGGTAAGCCAGAAGTTATCGTTTCAAGACAATGGCTTGGGCAGCGAAAAACCTGTGGAGGAAGTTTGTATGAAACCCGGGGACAGGGGTACCCCATTGCTCACAGGGATCTACTGCTACCCCACCAAGATTCTTTAAGCCTTTCTTTTGAAGAGAGCAGAAAGAAGGAAGAGCTCAGCCTTCTTGCAGCCCCTAGCATTGCCGCTAGAACATTCACCACCAACTGAGGCTGGCTATACAAAGAAGGAACCCAGACATTTCTCCCGACAAGCCTTTGCTGAATGTCCTGGCCGGCAATGCGGTTTGGCCACCACCAGTTTGGTTGATGCGCCAGGCCGGACGCTATCTGCCGGAGTATCGAAAAATCCGCGCCACCGCCGGTGATTTCATCGCCCTGTGTACGGCACCAAGGCTGGCGGCCGAGGTAACGTTGCAGCCGATTCGTCGCTTTGGCTTCGACGGGGCAATCTTGTTCAGCGACATCCTGATTGTACCATGGGCACTGGGCTATGGCTTGCGTTTTGCCGAGGGGGAAGGCCCGGTCCTGCCGAAGTTTCTTGATACCGCTGGCTTGTCGGCGTTGAGCTTGGACCGGTTAGACCATGAGATCGGTCCAATCCTGGAGACCGTCAGCCGGGTGAGTGCCGGGCTGAAGGAGGAGGGTCGTGACTACACTACGTTAATCGGTTTTGCCGGTAGTCCGTTCACCGTGGCGTGCTACATGGTGGAGGGCGGCGGCTCTAAGGATTTCGCCACAACCCGGCAATTTGCTTATGCCGACCCGGTGTTATTCTCTGGGTTGATCGATCTGTTGGTCGAGGCGACAATCCGGTATTTGTCGGCCCAGATATCAGCTGGGGCAGAGACGGTGATGCTGTTCGACAGCTGGGCCGGCGTGCTGTCACCATCGCTGTTCCGCGCGCACGTAATCCGGCCGACAGCCGTGATCGTGGCCGCGTTGAAGGAAAAATTTCCGGGATTGCGGATCATTGGCTTTCCCCGTTTGGCCGGAGCGATGCTGGCGGAATACGCGGCTGCCACCAACGTTGATGCGGTGGCGATGGATACTTCCATCGACCCGGCGTGGGCTGTAGCAGAACTGCCAGCAAAGGTCGCAGTGCAGGGCAACCTGGATCCGATGGCGCTGTTGGCAGGCGGCAATGCGCTGGCTAGCCAGGCACGATCGATACTCGACGCCACCCGCGGCCGCCCTGCGATCTTCAACTTGGGCCATGGCATCGTGCCGCAGACGCCCCCTGAACATGTTGCGCAACTAGTGGAGCTGATCCGTGGCACATGACAGGCGACGGCGGTTGGCGGTGGTGCTGTTCAACCTTGGCGGACCAGACCGGCCGGAGGCGATCAAGCCGTTTCTGCTCAACCTGTTCAACGACCCTGCAATCTTGCGCGTGCCCTTTTTTGTGCGCCCGTTGCTGGCCCGGATCATCGCGTGGTCGCGGCTGAAGCCGGCGACCGAGAACTATGCCATTCTGGGCGGCAAGTCGCCATTGCTCGAGCTGACCATCGAGCAGGCGGAGGCGTTGCAGCGCCAGTTGCCCGAATACGATACCAGGTGCTTCATCGCGATGCGCTACTGGCATCCGTTTAGTGACGTATCGGCACGCGAGGTGGCGGCATTCAAGCCAGACGAGATCGTGCTGCTGCCGCTGTATCCGCATTATTCGACTACTACCACCGGCAGCTCGTTTTCCGCCTGGCGGGCAGCGGCGGCAAAGATCGGCTTGGTGTCCGATGTCACCACGATCTGCTGCTACTTTAATGATCCGGCCTACGCCGCGGCGACCGCCGAGGGCATCCGCCACGCCTATGACCGTGCCCGGGCTGAGCTCGATCCAGGAGTGCCGCTACGGGTGCTGTTCTCGGCGCATGGATTACCCGAAGCAATCATCAAGTCGGGTGATCCTTACCAGTATCAGATCGAGCAGAGCACAGAGGCAGTGTTGGATGCCTGGGGACGGGCTGTTCTGGCATCCGGCGTTAACGGTATCGAGAATCTCGATTGGGCGATCTGTTATCAGTCGCGTGCGACACCGCAGAAATGGATTGGCCCCAGTACCGAGGATGAGATCGAGCGCGCAGCGCATGACAAGGTGGCGCTGCTAGTGGTGCCGATTGCCTTCGTCTCCGAACATTCGGAAACGCTGGTGGAACTGGATGTCGAGTACC
>JAYTTA010000174.1:0-2083 GCA_043745345.1 Acetobacteraceae bacterium
CCCATGGCGCAGGTGATGCCGACATAGGATTTTCCGGGCTGCTTCTGCGGATGGACGCCGATATGGCCGTGTTTCTCCTGCGCCTGGCGGCGCAGCAGAGCCTCCTCCGGCACGCGGGTCAGCTTGGCGCCAAGTTCCTTTTCGATCTCGTCGAGGAATTTTGGAAAACCCCAGTCATCGAGCAGGTATTTCAGCCGTGCCTTGTTACGGTCGGTGCGGATGCCGTTCAGGATGAATATCCGAAGGATGGCGTTGCAGACCGGCGTGGTTTCCGCAGGCGTGACGATCACCCCGGTCGATCGGGCGAAATCCCTGTGGCCGGTGATGCCGCCCAGGCCGAGCGCGTAGTAGACGCCGCCGGGCACGCCGAAACCGTCCTTCACCACGACCGCCGAGAAGGCGATATCGTTGGTGTCCTCCAGCACCGGCACGCGGCCGCCGCCGTCGAAGGCGATGTTGAATTTCCGCGGTAGCCCGAACAGCTCGCGGTGATTGAGGATGAAATGGTGGATTTCTCGGGCGTGCGGCCTGGTGTCGATTAGCTCGTTCGGATCGATGCCCGCGGTCGGGCTGCCGGTGACGTTGCGGACGTTGTCGGCGCCGGAGCCGCGCGAGGTCAGGCCGATCTCCGTGAGGCGAAGCAGCAACTCGGGCGGCGCCTTGGGGCCGATCTCGCGCAGCTGCAGGTTGGCGCGGGTCGTGATGTCGGCATAGCCGCCGGCCAGGTCGTCGGCGATGTCGGCGACCCCGCGAAATTGGTAGGCGTTGAGGATGCCGCCGGGAATGCGCAGCCGGCACATGTAGGAGTTCTGCGCAGGGGAGACGTTGAACAGCCCGTTGAACTTGGCCAGGAACACCTCGCCGCCCTTGGCCAGGCGGTTCTCCGCGGCGATCTTTGCGATTTCATCGAACCGGTCGAGCGGGTGCTTCGGGCGCTTGACGCCTTCTTCCGGCGCCAGCTTACCGCCGGCGGCGGTGACACGGTCCTGGGCGACGCGTTGCAGGTCGTTGGGGTCGGCCGCCTCGGCATTGGCGGGCGTCGCCGGCAGGCCGAGCGCAGTGCGGCGCGCCTCGACGCCGGACATGAAGCCCTTGAGGTATTCCTGCTGGTCCGGGGAGAAAGGCTGGTCGTTCATCGTGTTACCTTGGAGTGGCGGACCTGAACGCGGCGGCTTCCTGCAGCACCGGCATTCTGTGTCGCCTTGACGTTGGCGGGTGGGTTGGTTTCAGTCCTGGATGGATAGAGCAGGGGCAAAGGCAGCGCCGAACGGCAGCGCTGCGCGTGTCGCGCGCAGCGGCCGCGCGCCGGTGATGAGGGATTGGTACCAGGGGCCGTCCGAGGTGTCGCCGAACAGCATGGCGCCGACTAGGCGATCGTCGCGCAGTAGCAGCTTTCGGTATTCGCCCGATTCGGTGTCGTCGTAGACGATTGTCTCGGCGTCGGGCCGGTCGATCTCGCCCGCCGACCAGACGCCGGTGCCGGCGACCTTGAGCGCGGTGGCATCGGTCTCCGGCTTGTAGCCGAACAGCGCACCGGCGATGGCCCAGGCGGCGATCTCGGCCTGGGCGTAAGCGGGCGCGACCAGGCCGCAGACCACGCCGTCATGCTCGGCGCACTCGCCGATCGCCAGGATCTTCGGATCCGAACTGGCCATGGTGTCATCGACGACGATGCCGCGCCTGACATCGAGGCCGGCAGCCTTGGCCAAGGCGGTTTCGGGCTGGATGCCGACCGCCATCACCACGAGGTCGGCGGGCAGGACCGTGCCGTCGGCGAGGCGAACGCCGGTGACGAAGGTGTCGCCCACGATCGCCTCGGTCTTGGCGGTGAGGTGGACGCTGATGTCGTGGCGGGCGAGTCGTTGCGCCAAAAGATTGGCGGCGGCGTGATCGAGCTGGCGTTCCATCAGCCGGTCGACGGCGTGCAGCACGAAGACCTTCATGCCGCGCATCGCCAGGCCGTAGGCGGCTTCCAGGCCGAGTAGTCCGCCGCCGATGACGACCGCGTGGCCGCGGGCCGCGGCGGTGCCGATCATCCGGCGCACGTCGTCCAGAGTGCGGTACATCACCACGCCGGGCAGGT